>JANOOU010000664.1:0-1710 GCA_031421475.1 Gammaproteobacteria bacterium
GCAGGCGGATATAGCCGGAGCACGCTGTCTGGATTTGTTCGCGGGTAGCGGGGCCCTGGGATTCGAGGCCGCATCACGGGGTGCGCGTGAGGTGTTGCTGGTGGAATCTAATAGCAAGGCCCAGAAAAATCTGGCTGCGAATATCATTATGCTTAAGGCGCAGCAGGTGCAGCTGGTTTGCGCCGACGCCCTCAGCTGGTTGCAGCAAGCACATCCGCCGTTTGATGTGGTATTTATTGATCCACCCTACGCCAGTGATTTGCTGGCGCCGAGTTGTGATTTGCTCGAACAGAAACACCTGCTCACAGCGCAGGCAAAAATCTACCTTGAATATGATGCGCAGCGCGATTTACCGCCCTTACCAAAGAATTGGCAGATAATTCATGGGAAAAGAGCCGGACAGGTAGGTTATTATCTGGCCCAGCGAGATGTTAAAGCGGAATAACAGGGGAAGGGCATGGCAGTCATTGCGGTATATCCCGGTACATTTGATCCTATCACCAATGGTCACGTTGATCTGGTGGAGCGTGCCAGCAAGTTATTTGACAAAGTGATAGTGGCAGTCGCCGCCAACACGAGTAAAACTCCGCTGTTTGACCTGAAGCAACGTGTGGATATGGTGCAGCAGGTTTTAGGCAATATGCCACATATAGAAGTCTGCGGATTTTCCCAACTACTGGTGGATTTTGCGCACAGCCGCCAGGCCAATGTGATTTTACGTGGTTTGCGCGTGGTATCTGACTTTGAATATGAAATGCAGCTGGCCAGTATGAACCGCCATCTGGCCGCCAATGTCGAAACCCTGTTTTTAACGCCTGCCGAGCAATTCAGTTTCATATCATCATCACTGGTGCGTGAAGTGGCCATGCACGGTGGTGATGTCAGTGAGTTTGTAAACCCGCTGGTGTATAAAAAATTAGTAACCAAGATTGGCCAACGTAACAAAGGCCTGGAGTAAGTATATGGCGTTAATGATCACCGACGAATGCATCAACTGTGATGTGTGCGAGCCGGAATGTCCCAATGATGCGATTTCTGCGGGTGATGAAATTTATATTATTGATCCGAAAAAATGCACCGAATGTGTCGGCCATTACGACACCCCGCAATGCGTGGAAGTGTGCCCGGTGGATTGCATACCGTTCAACCCGGACGTCAAGGAAACAAAAGAAGAATTGATGGAGAAATATCATCAACTCACCGGTAAATAACCGGAGCGAAAAGTATTGAAGCCCCGCGAGTCGGGGTTTTTTATTTTAAAGAAGAAAAAGCTTAAGTCCGCTAATAAACGCAAATGAACGCAAATAAAATATGTAAAAGCTGTTCATTGCTACGTGTATCCAATTTATCAAGTGAGGTAGTCATGCACAAAATACCCAATCTGAGACTATCAAAAGAAATATTTGCGTTTATTTGCGTTTATTTGCGGACTATTGCATTTGCTTTGCTTGCCTGGATATCTTTCCCTCTCACTAGCCATGCGGCGCAACAGGCAGCCGTGGCCACGGCACACCCTGCGGCAACTGCCGTGGGCGAAACAGTGTTGCGCGCTGGTGGCAACGCATTTGATGCGGCGGTAGCCGTGGCCGCAACACTGGCTGTAGTAGAGCCTTACAGTTCCGGTTTGGGCGGCGGTGGATTTTTTTTACTGCACCGCGCCCGCGATAACTTTCAAGTCATGATTGATGCGCGTGAAACTGCACCACTGGC
>JANOOU010000665.1:0-2181 GCA_031421475.1 Gammaproteobacteria bacterium
CTGTTACAAAACTCTCATAAATGCTACCACGTCTTTTTTCTCCTGCTCGTTCAGCTTTAGTTCCAAAACAATATTGAAAAATTCAACGCTGTCATCCAGTGTTAACAAACGGTCGTCGTGTAAATACGGCGGGGAATCTTTGATACCGCGCAGCGGAAAAGTTTTGATTGGGCCATCGGCAGAGGCTTTGCGACCATTGATTAATTTCTCGTTGAAAAAGCGTTCAACACGCAGGTTGTGCATGCTGTTGTCTGTGTAATAAGGCGGTGTGTGGCAGGTGGAGCATTGTGCCTTGCCGAAGAACAGCGTTTGTCCACGCAACTCGGCTTCACTGGCTTTGGTTGGATCAAGCTTACCCATGACATTGAGCTTGGGTGCGGGTGGGAAATCGAGTATCGATTGGAACTCGCTCATGAAATGCACCTGGCTGCCGCGTTCGAGAATGTTCACGCCTTTGTTCGTGGCCTGTGCCGGGTCACCATCGAAATAGGCCGCGCGCTGTTCAAATTCGGTAAAGTCTTCTACCGTTTTCAGTGCTCGTTGTGAACCGAACAAGCGCTGAACATTCACACCACGAAGTGTCGGTGTGTCGATACGATGACGATGCTCGTTGGGGCGAATGTCACCAACGGTGTGCGTAGCCGCGTTGCTATGGCCATTAGCATGGCAATCAAAACAGGCTACACCCAGCGAAGCATGCAGGCTGCGGCGATCATGGGTGGCATTGAACTGTGCTTGTGGAAACGGTGTAACCAGCAATCGCAAACCTTCGATTTGTTTGGGATTTAAAATATCCTTGAACAACTCATAGAAGTTACTGATCGTCACCAGCTTGTTGCGGGATACATCGCCCAGATCCGGTCGCGTGGTTAAATAAATAGGCGCAGGAAATTCAGGTAAAAAATGTTTTGGCAAATCAAAATCAAGATCGAACCGCGTTAGATCGCGCCCGGTTTGAAGCTTGGTTTCGTCAATAAGGAACTGCGGGAACACCATGCCACCGGCTTCATGATGTGGATGTGGCAAAGGATAAAACCCCGCTGGCCACAGATTTTTGCTTTTGATGTTATCAGGCGACATAGCAGCGAGTTTTTGCCACGTCAGGTCTTTAGCCAGACGCACGCGCACACCGTCCTGCACCGGTTTGCCATTGGACATGGTCACGTCCTTGGCAGTGCGATCCGCCAAATCATAACGCTCCATCAACAAATCCTGCTGGCGTTTGGCAAACGCCGGTTTATCTTTCTGCATTTGTTTAACCATTGTATCGAATGCGGCTTCGGCAGACACCGTTCCTACACCACAAACCAGTAGGGCTGCGGTCAATAGCCTCCATGCCTGATGGAGTCCGGGCCGGATTGTCATGGGATTTTTTTCGGGTTGGTAATGTTGTTTACTGCGCATGTCGTTCTCCGAATTGCTTGAGTGAGTGGTTCGCTAAATTTTGCCATTGTAAATTTTAAATACTGGATAAAATCATCTAGTGCTTCCACTCGGCACTAGCGACCGCCATGAATGGCGGCAAGAAAAAATAAACAGGGGACAAAATGACATTTTTATTTTTTCGTGCTCTGAGAACGCCGGGATGACGTTATTCAGAGCGTTCCTAATATCATACCTGTAATTATTTGTATATAGAGTAACGCTTTGTTTGCAATCAGTATAAAAAACACTGCATTACAGGAAAATTTCACATAGTCTACAATATCAACACAGTCAAGATAAGCCGCCCCGGGACAGACTAGACTTCTCCCGTTTATCTGGACACGATAACAATCAAGCCCTGGGCAAACCTAAATGATAGCGACCTGGGGAATCTCTGAATGTTGCCATCCAGGCGTTCTCAGAACACGAAAAGTATGATCAGCGCACTCTTTATTTCTATAGAAATTTTCAGTTAGCCCCGGACTCTTTAAGAACAAGACAGAAAAATGACAGCGCCTATTAATTCAGTCAATGAACAGGCTAAATTGATATTCGTCGATTGTATGGGCAATAAGGTTTTAGACAAAAATCTTAAGAAGTTTGTGACAGAACTTAAAAACGATCAGTCACGCATTATTAATGACCATTCAATATTTGAATATGCCCTGAGTATGGTTATTATTTCCATAGCGACCCGAGAGCAGTAATCGAAAAAAACGCTGAATCCGCCAGATGAAGCTGGCCCGTCGTTTCAAA
>JANOOU010000666.1:0-2653 GCA_031421475.1 Gammaproteobacteria bacterium
CACCAGCATGACCGCCAAATTGGTCAACAAAAACAGTCCAATACGACCCGACATAGAATTCACCCCGTAGCTAGTTAATAAAACGCATTTTACGACACAGAATTAGAGTATGTCATGTCTGATAAATTCATGCCCCAACAATAATTTTTTCCATTACAACTTACCGGTTGTTCCCGCATGTCAACAGAATACCGTCGGCATGATCAATCCATTTCTTATTCGATCATCACCAGCCTATCCGTATGTATATTGTGATGATTAACAGATGCAACAAAACAATAATAATCTGCTAAAACCTGTCATTCAAAGCCAATTCAAGATAGTATTTTTCGCCATAACCATTCACCAAAAGATTCCATCATCAGGTTTCATGCCATGCAAAAGTCAATATTAATTACCGGCTGTTCGTCTGGCATCGGCCTGTGTGTCGCCAAAGGCTTAAAGGCACATGGCTGGCGTGTGTTTGCCAGTGTACGTAACTCGACCGATATTGATAAGCTACGCAGCCTGGACATCGATTGTTTACAGTTGGATCTGAATGATTCCATCTCAATCAAAAATGCGGTAGCAAAAGTACTTGTCGAAACCCAGGGCACGTTGGATGCTTTATTTAACAACGGCGGCTTTGGGTTACCAGGGGCAGTGGAAGACTTGTCACGCGACGCCCTGCGCGCACAATTTGAAACCAATGTGTTTGGCTGGATAGAACTGACGAATCAGATTTTACCGGTGATGCGCAAACAAGGTCATGGCCGCATCATCATGAACAGTTCGGTGCTGGGCTTTGCGGCCATGCCCTACCGTGGCGGCTACACTGCCAGCAAATTTGCCATCGAAGGTTTTAGTGATACTCTACGACAGGAATTACAGGGCAGCTCGATACATGTCAGCCTGATTGAACCGGGCCCCATACTCAGCCAGTTTCGCGGTAATGCACTCACTGCTTTCAATAAACATATCGATAAAACCAACAGCATACATAAACAACAATACGAATCCATGATCACACGATTAAACAAGGAAGGCGCCGCTGCACCGTTTACACTGGGGCCAGAAGCCGTGCTCGCAAAAGTGATACACGCGCTGGAGTCCAAACAACCCAATATTCGTTATTACGTTACTGTGCCAACCTATCTATTTGGCTATTTGAAACGTTTTTTACCTTACTGGTTAATGGATAAAATATTATTGCGCGCTGGTGGTGGTGGCAAACGCTAATGCGTCTGGACAAGTTTCTTGCACACGCCGTCGGCTTATCCAGAACCCTGGCCAAACAGGTTATTCGTCAACAACGGGTTGTGATTAATAATAGCGTTGCGTGCAACGCCTCACAAAACATACTGGACAGCGATAAAATTATTTTTGATGGCACGCCGCTCACCTTGCCAGGAAAACGTTACATCATGTTACATAAACCGGAAAATTATGTTTGCACACGCGACGATAGCCACCATGCCGATGTATTCTCATTGATTGAACACAGCCATGATTTACATGCAGCGGGTCGGCTCGATGCGGATACAACCGGGCTGGTACTGCTGACCAATGATGGCCAATGGTCACATTGTGTTACAGCACCGCGCCATCATTGCAACAAGACTTACCTGACAACACTGACACAGCCTTTAACATCGGAGCAATCAAAACAACTGGAACAGGGTGTGATGCTCCATGGTGAAGATAAACCCACTCTGCCCGCCACCATTGAAAAACTTTCAGATATTAAAATTCGCCTCACGATTCACCAAGGCAAGTATCATCAAGTGAAACGCATGATGGCTGCGGTGGGCAATATAGTCATCGCCCTGCATCGGGAGCGTATAGGCGACATAAAACTTGATGGTAGTTTACAAGCCGGCGCATGGCGCGAACTCACACCTGACGAGTACCAATCATTCAAATGATCGACGACACACAAAAATTATTGCTGCAAAGTATATCCACCCCTATCGATAAGCTGGCGCCAGAATTATTTATTGCCGATGAAAACATGGCAGAAGATGTGCTACGGGAGATAGCCCAAAAAATACCCGTTATCACTAACCGGTTTAATTTATTTAGAGCCATACAACCCTTTGGCTCACAACATCAATTCAGTGATTTTGATTTGTCGCAGATTGCAGCCGCATCGTTACAGCGTATTTATTACCGCACTTCAAAAGAAAAAGCCGCAGTGCATTTTATAATTAATGCCGCCACACGTTTATTAAAGCCGCAGGGCGAGCTGGTATTGGCAGGCGAAAAACAGCAAGGTATACAAACTTATATCAAAAAAGCCGAAGCCACTTTAAACAGCATGGCCCTGGTTAAAAAGGACGGTCCAGCGCGAATCGGCATCATTAAAAAAAATAAAATCGGTGTGCTACTGGATGATAGCGATTACACCCGGTTACGACCTGCTATCCAGGCCAATGAATTATTTTTTTACAGCAAGCCGGGAGTATTCGGCTGGGATAAACTCGATCATGGCAGCGAATTTCTGGTGAATTATCTGGATAGAGTACCGATTAAAAATTCCCGCTTACTGGACCTGGGCTGTGGCTACGGTTATCTCGCGGTGATGGCTCATCAGCATGCCCCTAAATTAATCCATGCTACCGATAATAATGCTGCTGCCGTGCTGACATGCAAAAAGAATTTCGAACAATTCAAG
>JANOOU010000667.1:0-2632 GCA_031421475.1 Gammaproteobacteria bacterium
ATCCCCAGCCCCGGCCTTTGGTTTAATGCAGCTAGTTCCCTCTAGCGGTGCACGTGAAGCCTACCGTTATGCCTACAGCAAGGATCATGTCGTCAGCGACACTTATTTGTATGACCCAAAGAATAATATTGAACTGGGCTCGGCCTATCTTAACCGTTTATATTATGTGCATTTTAATGGCATTGAAAATCCACAATCACGCATGTGGGCGAGTATTGCCGGATACAATACCGGCCCCAGCAACGTACTACGCAGCTTCGCAGGTAAATACTATAAAACACAGCATGGTAGCTATGATAAATGGCGGCAGCTTGCTTATAACAAAATTAACACCCTGACACCTGATCAAATGTATAACCATATGCGTGGCAATTTACCTTACCCGGAAACACGCGAATACATCAAAAAAGTCGGCGAGCGGATTGGAAAATACCAATCTTGATATTGTGTTACATCCGTATAAACACCCATGGAATATTAAGATGCGATTCATTCCGATCTTTTTAGCTTGTTCATGCCTGCTCACAGCCTGCTTCAATAATACAAAATCCGACGCGCCTTCCTGGATAGACAACCCGGATGATGGCGCCGTGGGTTCTTCAACTATGCATATTAAAGGGCGTTATTATCAGGAAGAACTCGCCATAACACGCGCACGTGAACGACTCGCGGCACGTTACGGTGTGGAAATCAGCAGCGTCCATACCATTCAGGAAAAAGTTGTCAACGAACAGGCTTACGTTACATCCAATAAACAGGTGTTGCAGGAAATTAATAATAAAACCGTAAAAGCACATGTGCGTGCAACCTGGCACGACAAGGCAAAAGATGAGGTCTGGGTTTGGGTTTATCCGGTTGCCGATTGATTTCTACGCAATAACCAGAAGTCTATATTGATAGCGGGCGAGTGGGCTTTAGAAATATTAAGGAACTTCTGAATAAGTCAGAGCTTCCTTAATTTTCTTACAGGATTCGCGTTATTTTTTTACAACAAATACTAATCCGATCTAACTGCAGCAATCACACACTGATTACGCCCGTTTTTCTTGGCACGATACAACGACTTGTCGGCACGCTCGAACACCTGCTCCAGTGTGTCGTTAGTATGGAATGAGCTCACGCCACACGACACGGTGATTTTTACCGCTGTACCGTGGTAATGAAATCCACACTCTTCTACCTGTTTGCGCAGCTCATTGACCAGACGCAAGGTCTCCTCTTCTTTAGTGCCCGGTAATAACATCGCAAACTCTTCACCGCCTATGCGCGCCATAAAATCAGTGTTGCGTATGCGCTGGGCCATTAACTGTGCAATGGTTTTTAACACCTTGTCACCGGCTTTGTGGCCGTAGGTATCGTTTACTTTTTTGAAAAAATCCACGTCCCATATTGCCAGGCTCAGGGGCGTGCCAAAACGCTTCCATCTGGCAATCTCATCCTGCACACGCTGTTCATAAGCCAGGCGATTGGGCATACCTGTTAATGCATCGGACAATGCCTGGCGATTTTTTTCTACCAGTACGGTTTTAAGATTTTGTGTTTCCTGTTCCATGGTAGCCATGCGTGATTGCATGCTTACAACACGATTTTGTGCCTCGGCAAATCGGGTTTGCCCGGCACTGCGGTATTGCTTGATATGTGTTGATATGACATCAAGTCGATTCTGCACACTGTGTTTCAGGCTCTCGAGATCACTGGCACGGGTAATATCCTGACGTATATCACCTACCTCAGTATGCATTTTCACATCAAAAAACGTACTCTCCTGCTCAGCCAGTTGCCGGGTGTCACTTTCGGTTTGCAGGTAATTATCCAGATCTTTCAGTCGATTGGTTATTTGTTGCAGAAAAACTTCAAATTCCAGTTTCTCCATTTGCATACGGCTACGAATAGAGTTAATCAGTATCGCAACATCTTTCAACAGCCTCTGCCAGTCTTCTGGTTCCGTTTCTTTTTCCAGGCGCAATTTCATTACTTCAACTTCACCGATTAAATCGGGCGGAACCACCAGTTGCTCCAGCAAACGAATCAGCAGTTCCTGTATGGATGGCTGCAGGTCATCTTTAATGGGAACCACGTCAGCTGTTGACAATGTTTTTTCTGTTGGATGGCTATCCGGTTTAACTTCACTCAACATACCCGCAAGGTTTGCGGCCAAATTATCCAGCTCCGCACGCTCATGCGCATCGCGCGCCAACATCCGCAATGCTGCAATACGACCCGTGGGAGATTCGTTATTATCCAGTTTATCGAGAAACGAGATCAGACAGCTGCGATAAATTTCCAGATCATTCACGGGGGGTTGTGGACTAGCAATCCGGTTTACAACAGCTTGTTCAGATTTTGCCTGATCGTGTGTAGCGCCCCGCAAACGATCAAACAATCCAGGTTTCTTCTGTTTTTCGGCAGATGATTTTTTATCAACGGTTTGTTGTAAAGCGAGCGCTTCGTTTAACAAGACTAACCATTCTTTTGTTAACGCGTCGCTAACATCATCATTTGCTTTAAGGAGTTTTTTAGCCAGTTTTTCTTGTGCCTTATGCAAGGCGTTTGGCAGGTCGAGTGATTCAGTCAGGGTTTGCAATACCGCTATAACTTGACGTGACGGTGTATCTTTCTGCTCTTCAATTTT
>JANOOU010000668.1:0-3151 GCA_031421475.1 Gammaproteobacteria bacterium
AAGCATCGGCAGGAATATTTATCCTAATTTTTCCCCCCTCAATAACCACTGCTGCTACAACTGGCTTACAGGGCATTCCCTCGCTGGTCTGGACAACAGCGAAATATCCAGATTTCGTCGCCGAGATGATTATTTCTATGCCAAGAATATCGCCGCTTTCTTGATGCCGTGCCATATCAGAATATATTCCAACCAAAACAGGCAATACCTCGCCAGCGCGCGCGTTCATAGCGGGAGAAAGTACTGACAGAAACGCTAGATAAATCGATACCAGCTTTGACATTTTTATTATCCTTATTTTTGTGTAGCTAGTGCCGCGTTTTTTAATACTGGGGGCGTGGGAAGCGATGATACCTTCATTTACAATGGCCATGCCACCTGCCCAATTTAAGAGACGCTGAATTGATCAGAGCTTCAGGGCTAGCGTTTCCAAAATGAAAACGATAGTCGTGGGAAAAATAAGCCGTAGACTGGTGGCTGAGTAGGTAGGGCCTCAATGTAAGAAATTACCGTTGTATGTGAATGATGGCTTGCGTTCTTGCCTTAGCCGTATGGTATCAATTGGTCACCGGTGAAACCTTTCAGATATAATCACTCCTCATTTTTCATTCCAAATTGCACATCCCATGTTTGATAGCTTAAGCGAGCGATTGGCCCGCACCATCAAAAACCTGCGCGGCCAGGGCCGGTTAACCGATGACAATATCAAAGACACCCTGCGTGAAGTGCGTATGGCTCTGCTTGAAGCCGATGTGGCGTTGCCGGTGGTACGTGATTTTGTGGAACGGGTGCGGCTGCGTGCGGTGGGTCATGAAGTGCTCACCAGCCTAACACCGGGCCAGGCCCTGGTTAAGATTGTGAATGATGAGCTGGTTGCCACCATGGGTGCCGCTAACGAAGAACTGAATTTACGCGCCCAGCCACCCGCTGTGGTGCTGATGGCGGGTTTGCAGGGTGCGGGTAAAACCACCACGGTGGCCAAACTGGCCAAGCTATTAAAAGAACGGCACAACAAAAAAGTGATGGTGGTGAGTTGTGATGTGTATCGCCCGGCGGCGATCAAGCAGCTGCAAACTCTGGCGCAGCAGGTGGGTGTCAGCTTTTTCCCCAGTGAAACTGGCCAGCAGCCGGTGCGCATAGCCCAGGCAGCGCTGGATTTGGCGAAAATACAATTCATGGATGTGTTGCTGGTGGATACCGCAGGCCGCTTGCATATTGATGCCGACATGATGGCGGAAATTCAGCAGATTCATGCGGCGATTAATCCCGTTGAAACGCTGTTTGTGGTGGATAGCATGACCGGCCAGGATGCCGCTAACACCGCTAAAGCTTTCAATGACAGTTTGCCGCTCACCGGCGTGGTGCTCACCAAAACCGATGGTGATGCACGCGGCGGTGCGGCACTTTCGATACGCCAGATCACCGGCAAGCCGATCAAGTTTCTCGGTGCGGGTGAAAAAGTGGATGCGCTGGAACCGTTTTATCCCGACCGCCTGGCCTCACGCATACTCGGCATGGGCGATGTGCTCAGCCTGATCGAAGAAGCCGAGCGCGGCATGGATCGCGAAAAAGCCGCCAAGATGGCGCAGAAGCTGCAAAAAGGTAAGGGGTTTGACTTTAACGACCTGAAAGATCAACTGGAACAAATGATGAATATGGGCGGACTGGCAGGCCTGATGGATAAATTACCGGGTATGGGGCAAATGCCGGGTAATCTTAAAGACAAGGTGGGCGACAAGGATGTAAAGCGCATGGTGGCGATCATTCAATCGATGACGCTCAAAGAGCGTTCGTTTCCGGATCTCATTAAAGGCTCGCGCAAACGCCGCATTGCTGCCGGCTGTGGTTTGCAGGTGCAGGATGTGAATCGCCTGCTCAAACAACAAATGCAAATGGCCGATATGATGAAGAAATTTTCCAAAGGTGGCGGCATGGCCAAAATGATGCGCGGGCTGAAAGGCAAAATGCCGGGCATGGGTTTTTGAAGCTTACGGTACTGCCGGGAATCAAACGAGAACGCTAATGAGCGCGACAAAAATGTCTGGAACATTTTTGAACGTACGTAAGGGCGGCCCCGCCGGGGTGTAGCGCAGGAGCACGCGGCGTCATAAACACCCATGGGGTTTAGATGTTTTCAATAGAGGGTGTTAAAGATTTGCGTTCATTCGCGTTTCCTTTTAATAACGATCAGGCAGCTCCATCTGCCTGGGCTAGCGTCGGGGCCTCAAATAATCCCTGTTTCCTATTGATTTCACTTGCGATGTGCTGGTTGAGTCATTAAAATCCCGCGTTCCTTGGGGCCTGCTGGCTCCGCAGATCCTGAATTTATATAGAGATTGAAACAATGGTAACCATACGTATGACTCGGGGCGGCACTAAAAAGCGTCCTTTTTACCATGTCGTCGCAACCGATTCGCGCTGCCCGCGTGATGGCAAGCATCTTGAGCGCCTGGGTTATTTCAACCCGCTGGCCCGGGGTGCCGAACAGCGTCTTGACCTGAAGCTGGATCGTGTTGATTACTGGGTTGGCCATGGTGCTGGCACCTCTGATCGCGTTGCCATGCTGATCAAAGAAGCACGCAAAGTGGTTGCTGCGTAAGCAGGCCGATGTAGGCCGGAAGGATTGGCGTTATGTCTGAAGCCAGTCAACCATTCATTGAATTAGGTAAAATTTCCGGCGTCTTTGGTGTATCAGGTTGGGTCAAGGTGTTTTCCTGGACCGATCCACGCGAAGGTATCGTTGAATACAGCCCCTGGATGGTGTTTCGCCAGGGGCAATGGAGCGAAATGCAGGTGCTGGCCGGGCAACGCCAGGGCAAGATGGTCGTCGCCAAGCTCGCGGGTGTTGAAGATCGTGATCAGGCCTTGTTGTTAAACGGTGCCGTGATTGCTGTACCTGGCGAGCGCTTAAAAAAATTGAACCACGGCCAGTATTACTGGCGCCAGCTCGAAGGTTTGCAGGTGATTAATGCAAGCGGTGTAGAGCTCGGACGGGTGGCACACTTAATGGAAACCGGTGCCAACGATGTACTGGTGGTGCAAGGCGACAGGGAGCGTTTGATACCTTATACACCGGGCCATGCAGTGCAAAAGGTTGATCTGGCGGCGGGTATTATTCACGTCGACTGGGATCCGGATTTTTAATAATTAT
>JANOOU010000669.1:0-4603 GCA_031421475.1 Gammaproteobacteria bacterium
CATCCATGGATTCTGGATCCCGGCAATCCCTGCCGGGACGACGATGTATTCTTAACTTACCGGTATTGGTGTGTATCCTTTTCAAGTGTTTCGGCAATATCGGCGTAATCTGCGGATGAATTAAGTTTTTTACCCACAGAAAAAATGACAGGAAACACGTGTTGTGTACGGTGCGCCCTGCACCATCACAACTTCCTGCTCTGCCACTCCCGCCCATCCAGAAACACCTCGCGAGTCGGCCAGTAATGTTTATTTTGCTTCAAGGTAATCACCGATTCCCGATCATACAAATCCCGTACGTTTAAACGTATATTTGCGCTCTCGCCTGCTACTTTAATACGTTTTATAAAATCATCAAGATCCAGTACGGTCTCGCCATTTATTTTTACAATACGTGTTACCGCACGCAAATTATAACGATCGGCCGGTGAGCCAAACCAGACGAATGAAACATAAACGCCTTGTGGTGCTATGCCACGTTGGGCGGCAATTTCGCGATGCGGATTCTGGATTAACGCGCCTGCCCATTGCACGATATGATCGGTGCCGCGGCCGCCAAGTTCGGCGGTAGTTACCGGCAATATTATTTCATTGCCGGCGCGTATGATGGTGAGTTGCACACTGGATTTTTGGCTGGCTTTTTCTACATCACGGAAACTACTCACAATTTTTCCATCGACGGCCACCAGCAGATCGCCTTCTTGTAATTGTTTTTCGGCGCTGGAACCGGCAACACGTCGTGACACCGCAATCACCTGACGTTTGTCACCATTACTTTCAAATTTTTTCATCCAGCTTTCATTCAATCCAAGCTTTCTCGCCTGTGTCATCGACAGTGCGGATAATTCGGCTTCGAGTGAATACAGCTTCAGTATTTTGCAGCAATGCCATTGCTCAAGCAATTCCTTAACCAGGCCAATGGTTACGCCCCATTCGTATTGGCGAAAATCCTTACCCTCGCCATAAGCAAAACTCGACCATTGCGCCAGCACATTGCCATCATCATCTGTTAGTACGCCGCCTTGGGTAAACGGTGCGTTATTCAGGCTGATGACATCAAGATTGGTTTCACGAAAAGATGGCACTTGTGGAATATCGAACATCAAGGGATCTTGTGCGGCGACTGTCATTTTTTCTGCTAATAAACTGAAATCATTTTTTAGGCCAACCAGCCACACATCATCACCGGATTGAATATTTTTTTCTTTTAATACCGCCGCTTTTGGTTTATCACCACTGATGAGCGCGGGATCGTATTGCACAATAGCAATATTATGCAGCGGATGTAAAAACACGACACGGCCCGGAATTTCAATTGCGCCTGCCAATACAATTCGCACATCGCCCATGGCCACTGGCACGGTATTTCGATCTACCAGTACCAGGCCGTCATCGGCATCTATTACCAGGCCTGCACCCATATAATTGGTTTGTTGCACACCGTCTACATGATAGGGGATATCAAATCGCACATTGACCATGGACGCGGATAATTTATCGGCACGTTTATCTTTATAACGCGCAAAACTAACAGCGGGTGTTACCGGTGCTACTGTAATGGGCCCATTATCCAGATCACGACAATCCCAAACGCCTGACGCATCATTACGTTGACAGTATTCTGCAACGAACCAGCGCCTGTCCATCGTAAAAATAGCCACCCGTAAACGCAGGGTTTCGCCAAATGTTATAAATCGAATGCGAGTTTGCTCGCCATTACTTAATTGTTTTAAGGTGCTTTCAAATTCATCCAGATTGCGCACCGGTTTATTATTAACCTCAACAATAATAGCGCCTGCTGGCACGCCAGCTGCTGACAGTACATAACCCGGCTGAGCGACATACACACCGGCTATAGGCTGATTAATATGACGTGCCTGTTGATACGACAAGTTATGCACAACAGCCTCGCCGAAACTGATATATCGATCAGGCGTAATGGCGTGCAGATCCGACACCTGCAACGTAATTTGTGTTGTTACACCACTGCGTTCGACATCGACAACTATTTCTTTACCAACATTCTCATCCAGCAAAGCATCCATCTCGGCATAACCCAGCATCCAGTTCAGTTTATGTTTATCTGTGCCTGCTTTCAAAATAATATCGCCAGGTAACAACACGCCGTCTGCCGGGCCCCGTGGTTGAATTCTGTTTACCACCAGCACACCGACACCCGCGCTCATGATGCGCAACTGTTTTTCTGTTTCACTGCGCAATCCCAGGCGACGCGCTTCATCATAGGGCTGATAACCCAGGGTGAGTTGCAGGCTGCCGCGTGTAATGTCCTGCTTGTGCTGTAGTAATGTGAGTGCGCGCGCCACACGTTGCAGCGGCAGAAAAAAACTGGATTGCGCATTACGATTACCACCAGCATTGAGTGCCAGCACATCACCCGCAATATCGATGACGGGTGAACCGGACGAACCCCCGGACACGCCCGATGCGGATTGATAATAAAAAGTATTAAAATCGTTGTAACGACCACGGCCATAATCCGGTGCTTCGCGATCGAGCTTCGCCAGGGTGCCCGCCAATATGGATAATTGCTCCCCGGCATCGTTGCCGATCACACGAATCTCCACACCGACTTTCGCTTTGTGTGGTGCTAACTTTAAAGTCTGGGGTTTTATAAATTTTAATTTCGACGGATCGTACTGATAAAAACCAAAATCATGTACCGGGTCGCGATACACCGGTTTAAGCTCCACCTCTTCGCGATCCAGAAACAAGGCTTCTGCGATAACCGGCCCGGATTGCACCACATGCCGATTCGTCAAAATTATTCCGCGCTCGGCATCTACCACAAACCCTGTAGCCTCACTTGAACTGCTGCCGGCCGTATCGAATGCGCGGACGGCATCAACCCGTATGGTTACGACAGAATTGGCTACCCGCTCCAGGGTTTTAGACCAACGTGTGTCCTCTGCCTTTGCATTACTTGTTATAAACAAACACAATAGTGCGGGTATTAATTTAATGAAGTTATTTCGCATGCTGAATTCCATATGGGCTGGATTAATTATTATCAGTATTCTGTTTGCAACGGTGCAGGACGTGCGTGATGAAATAGACAATCGTCATCATAACGGCACACCCATCACCGTAAGCTGGACTGCCAACCAAGTCGACACTCACATTACTCTATGGGTTCAAAATCAGCACGTGGCTTCACGACTGCATAACAGCGAGCTCATTATAGCGACAAACCAGCCGCTGCCGCCGGTTTCATGGCAGCGATTGCGGTGTGTTACTGGTTGTTTTAAATACAATGACCGCACCCTGCTCACCATCACTTCTCACTTATTTTCAATTACGCCTGAATTTCAGGATTCTTTCTCCTAATCTATAAATCTGTTGCATAATCACCCCCTGCCTTGCCATGACTATAAGGAACTATGCGCCCATGCATAAAATAACAAAAATACTCTTGTCCGGTTTTTTATTACTATCCGTCATCAGCGGTTGTAGCCAGGATAAGGACGACATTGCCAGTCAGCAAGATTCCGCCAAAGTCAGAGAAATTCAGCAACGTTGGGCACAGTATCTTGGCAGCCATACCAACGGTGTGATTTCCAGAAAATCCCCTATCAAATTTTATTTTGCCAGCAATGTGATTACAGAAGACCAGATGGGTGTCAATCAACCAGACTTAATTGATATCAAACCCAGGGTTGCATTTGATGCCATATTCAATTCCCCCAGTGAGCTGACCGTTTTACCCAAAGAGCCTTTGCCACCGGGTCAAAAATTTGAAATTACACTGCATGTAAAAGCGCTCAGTAGCTTACCTGCTTCACTTGAGGACTACTCATTTACGCTACAAACCATTGAACCGCATATCCGACTCGTACAATTACAGACGGATATAGATCCGGTACGCCAACACCATATTATCGTGCGGGGCGAGTTACAAACCAGCGATGAGAATACGGCTGACGAAGTCGTGGCCATTGCAAAACTCACCCTGGCAGATAAACCCATAACGCTGAGCTGGACCCATAGCCAGGGTATGAATCATCAATTTGTAGGCGAGGCCATAGCAAAAACCGACACCGATCAAATACTGGCCTTTAATTATGGCGGCAAACCTTTTCTCGATGCACCTGAAACCCGTGAAGTGATAATTTCTTCACGTACCCGTTTTGCCATTACCCAGGCAGAACGTCTTCAGCAAACACTCAATACGGTGCGATTCACTTTTTCAGAAGCACTTGAAAAATCCCAAAACTTAAGTGGTTTGGTGCGCGTCTCTCAAGGTGCATTCACCACACGCATTGAAGAAAATCATTTGTTTGTGCAGCTTGAGCAAGGCGTGGTGGGCAATATACTCTTTACGATTGATCCCGCGATACGCTCCGGTGTAAACAAGGCCATGGGCAAGGAATTCAGCCAGTCTTTTACATTTGAATCGTATAAACCGGAAGTGCGTTTTGTAGATGCCGGCTCCATGCTCACACCTGCGGATACATTATTTTTACCGGTTGATGTGATGAACGCATCGGCAGTACATGTTTATGCATTTCAGATTTACGATAACAACCTGATTCAATTTTTCCAGCAAAATGATCTCAACGGCGCCAGCAACATGCAACGACTGGGT
>JANOOU010000670.1:0-11408 GCA_031421475.1 Gammaproteobacteria bacterium
TCGTAGTTCGTCACTAAATCCATAAACACCGGGGTATTTTTGTTTGCCACAACATGGACACGGCTGCGGGTAAAAATGTGTGGTGAAACGGCCGTTACATCGGCTGCATACAGCTCGGTACGATTCATGTCATGGCTGACAAACAGATCGGTCTTGATGCTTTGCAATTGCAGAGGCTGCCGAAACAGGTCTTTGAAATCCATTGTCACCTGCTGGCTATCCAGCAAAATACGTGCTTGTGGATATTGATAAGCCACTCGACCATCCAGGCCTGATACCGACGGCAAACCCGATTGCTGCGAGGTAAATGAGGCATCGACAAAACGGCTGCTAAACGCTGTCAGCCCCGGGGTGTCTTTGGGGGCATCTAAAGACAGCTGCATATCAACATCAAACAATTCCCCCTGCGGTTGCCAGGCTTGCAAGGGCGTATTCCAGTCCTGGCCTGATTGCCGCAAAAAACTGTTACCCAAACCGGCCAGATACACCAGGTCATCCACCTGCAAATAACTGGCGCGCAGCTTGAGCTGTTGCTGCTGTGCATCCATCACCAGCGATACCGTCGAGGGTTGACGCCAGTGGGCGTGTTCACGATGAATTTCCAGGCCGCTGACATCCGCCTGCCAACCTTGTTCGTTAACATGCCATCGCAGATTGCCAATCAGCTGTTTCAACTTCCAGGAATTCACGTCTTGATGCAGATAATGCAGGGCCAG
The DNA here is from genome assembly GCA_031421475.1 of Gammaproteobacteria bacterium. Taxonomy (GTDB): domain Bacteria; phylum Pseudomonadota; class Gammaproteobacteria; order SZUA-229; family SZUA-229; genus JACPVK01. Next base: position 717 of record JANOOU010000670.1, read on the forward strand.
ACGTTCGCCATTGATATAACTATGGATCTGCTGTATTTGCAATTGCTGCCAATCGATCCAGACACTGGCATCAAGCTGACCGTCAGCCGTGAAATCGAACAACTGCCAGTAATCATTAAACCAGGGCTTGAGCTGCAAACGCTCAACCGCTGTATATAAGCGGCCCTGCCATTGATCCGGCTGGTTGATCGGTCCGTTAAGTTCGGCCAATACACGCACATGCCCACCGTAGTCTTGCGGCAATTCCAGATCGATGGCTATTTCATGGTAGGGGGCATCATTGAGTAGCGAAATATTTAAATCGGAAATAAGCAGATGCTGGTTATTGCGTTGTTCATCGTGCCAATCCAGCTGAATATCATGCAGGTAAATTGACGTATCTTGCAGCAGGTTTACGATTTCGGGTGGAAGCTGTAGCGGCCCGTCACCCGGCGCAGGCAACAACAGACCTTGTATCTGCCAACTGCCATCCACTCGATGCCGGACTTGCAATTTCGCTCCATTAAACGAAATAAAACCAAGCTGTAAATGGCGCTGCCGAATACTCGCCAACCAGTCAAATCCCACCAGGATCTCATTCACATGCAATAGCTGGCGCGTATTATCTGTATTGAATATACCAACATCCGTCAGTTTTAACCGCGGCGACAACCACCAGATTTCAGCATTGACCGTTTTGATGTAAACCGGCATGCCGAGCTGCTTGGCTAGCTGCGCACGAACTCTATCGCCGTAATCGGTGACATGCGGCAACAACAACCGCAACACACCAAAAATCAGCGCCGTTAAAATCAGCAGCGAAGCCAGCAGAATAATCAGGCGGCTGCGCCAAATGTAAGTACGTGGGGACAAGGTATTTACGTATCAGTAAAAAATAACAAGGATAAAGGAAAAACAGAAAAGTTTCCTGCGCTCTTTACTTTTTACAATGAAGGCATAGCTCATATGATCACCACTCATACGATCACTACATCATATTGCTCTTGCGTGTATAAAGCCTCTACCTGTAATTTAACAGGCACTTTGATAAAGTCCTGTAATTCGGCAAGGTTACTCGATTCTTCATCCAGCAACATATCAATTACGTTTTGTGATGCCAACACCAGTAATTGATCCGCATCAAACGCGCGCGCCTCACGCAGAATTTCACGGAAAATTTCATAACACACCGTCTCAGCCGTTTTGATACTGCCACGACCATCGCAGGTGGAACAGGTTTGACACAAAATATGTTCAAGACTTTCACGCGTGCGTTTACGTGTCATTTCAACCAGACCCAATGTCGACACCTCACATACCTGGGTACGCGCATGGTCACGTTCCAGTGCTTTTTCCAACGCACGCAACACCTGACGACGGTGCTCTTCTTCTGTCATATCTATAAAGTCGATAATGATAATGCCACCCAGATTACGCAAACGTAACTGGCGTGCAATGGCTTGCGCCGCTTCAAGGTTGGTTTTAAAAATGGTTTCTTCGAGGTTTCGACTACCGACAAACGCGCCGGTATTTACGTCAACGGTGGTCATGGATTCAGTTTGATCAATGATCAAATAACCGCCTGACTTGAGCAATACTTTTCGATCCAGGCTTTTCTGGATTTCATCTTCCACGCCGTACAAATCAAATATGGGCCGCTCGCCGGGATAGTGTTCGATCACACCCGCTGCTTCTGGCACATAATGACTGGCGAACTCACTCATACGACGCGATGTTTCGCGTGAATCCACTCGAATTCTTTCCAGATCAACATCAATCATGTCGCGCAACACACGAAGATACAACGGCAAGTCTTCGTGCAAGATAGTGCCCGCAGGTGTTGCCTTCAGTTTGTCGCAAATGGTTTCCCAGGATTTATTAAGATACAGGATGTCCTGGCGCAACGATTCATGCGTAGCCGATTCAGCAGCCGTGCGAATAATGTAACCGGACTCTCCCAGCAAATCGCCGTGCGTGAGCAACATGTCGCGCAAACGGCCACGCTCTTCTTCGCTTTCAATCCGCGTAGATACGCCAACATTGCTGGAGTTAGGCATGAACACCAGATAACGGGAAGGAATAGTGATATGTGCCGTAACACGAGCACCCTTGGAACCAATCTGATCCTTTACCACTTGCACCAGAATTTCCTGGCCATCGCGCAACAGCAGATTAATATTGGGACGCTCGCCGTTTTCCTTGCCATGTAGCATATCCGAAACATGTAAAAAAGCGGCACGTTCCATACCTACTTCTACAAACGCAGCTTCCATACCCGGCAGCACACGGGAGACACGGCCTTTATAAATATTGCCGACCAAACCCTTGTTACGACTGCGCTCAATATACAACTCCTGTAACACACCATTTTCCAATATCGCCACCCGTGTTTCTTGCGGCGTAATATTAATTAAAATTTCTTTGCTCATAAATTATCCAAAAATTAAAAGCAAAATAAAAAAATAAAGTCCGCAAATTGCGCCGCTCTTGCGCATCCTGCGCCCGCAGCATTCGCACATCCCTATGCATCACGCAAATTCATGCTAATAAAAGAAGCTGTCTTATGCTTTTCATATTCGCGTTCATTTGCGGACTTATTTTTCTTTATCTCCCAGAATAAACACACCAAAATCTCTTAATAATTCCGCCGTTTCAAACAAAGGCAGACCCATCACACCGGAATAACTGCCTTCGAGTTTGCGAATGAATGCCGCAGCCCGGCCCTGTATGGCATAACCACCGGCTTTATCCATCGGCTCGCCGGTGTTCCAGTAGGCTTCAATTTCTGCATCACTCAATATTCTAAAAGTCACTTTGCTGCGACTGAGCAAACATAAACTTTTATCCGCATTCGCCATGGCTACAGCGGTAAATACCTGGTGCGTTTCACCCGACAATAACTTCAACGTGGCACAGCCCTCATTTTTATCTTTGGGTTTTCCCAAAATCTGATCGGCGAGCAATACAATTGTATCAGCGCCTAAAGACTGTAATTTTGCCGAACCCATCTGGCGCAAATAACCGGCAGCCGCTTTTTCCATGGCCAAACGCTGTACATACACTTCAGGAGACTCGCCACTGCGTGCGGCTTCATCTACATTCACCGCCAGCACATCGTGTTGCACACCTATTTGATTAAGCAACTCACGTCGCCGCGGCGATGCGGAAGCCAGCAAAATTTTGTCGTGTATTTTTGTGTCCATAGTCAGGCTCGATGATAAGGATGGTTTTTTAGCACCGTCCAGGCGCGATATAACTGTTCGGCAATAAGAATTCTGACTAATGGGTGAGGAAAAGTCAGCGTCGACAACGACCAGTGTTCATGCGCCAGGTCCCGGCATGCCGTTGACAGGCCTTCCGGCCCGCCAACCAGCAAGGCCACGTCCTGCCCCGATTGCATCCATTCACCCAAGCGAACAGCTAATTGTTCCGTGCTAAAAGATTTGCCTTTGACATCCAAAGCCACGATATGCGCACTCTTCGGGATGGCGGCCTGTAGTCGCTGGCCCTCTTCATGCACGAGGCGCGCAATATCTGCATTTTTGCCGCGCTTGCCTGCCACGATTTCTTTTAATTCCACGCGTACTTCTGCCGGCATGCGTTGCGCGTATTCATGGTAACCGGCATCCACCCAGGCCGGCATTTTCTGGCCAACGGCCAGAAGCTGGATTTTCATCGTTTAATTATTGATTGGCAACACGCTGACCAACCACTTCATCCATCGCCCAGAGTTTCTCCAGGCCATAAAATTCGCGTACCTGTGGCTGCATCACGTGCACCACAATATCACCCAAATCAACCAGCACCCACTCCGATTGCTCTTCACCTTCCATACCGAGCGGCATGACACCGGCCTGTCTAACCGTATCAGCAACATTTTGGGCGATGGATTTTACATGGCGGCTGGAGGTACCGCTGACGATGATCATAAGATCTGTAAAACTGGTTTTGCCCTTAACATCGAGCTCAATAATTTTTTCACCCTTGAGGTCTTCGATGGCGGTGATGACCATGTGCTTCAGTTTTTTAAATTGCATAGTGTCCTTCGAGATGTTGACGGATGGATTCTGGTAATAAATAACGAATACTCAAACCCTGCCGCATAGACTCACGAATGCGGCTGGAGGAAATATCCAATGCGGTGACGGATTGTAACAGGATCAGCCCATGCGGGCTGTTAAGGAGGGAACCCGCATCTGGACAGATGCGGCTTGTAATCATCGGTGTCTGGTTGTGCAGTGCTGCCAACTCAACCCCCGGCCTTGTCATGACGATGATATGACATAGATCCAGTATAGCCTGCCATTGTTGCCATTGGGTGAATCCGGCAAAGGCATCGCTGCCTACCATTAAACACAGGGATTTCCCGGCAAAATCATGTTGCAGATCCGCTAAGGTATCAACCATATAAGACGGCCCGTCACGCTGTAACTCGCGGTCATCCAAAACAAATCCGGGTTGATCCGCTATCGCCAGTTGTATCAGGTGTTTACGGGTGGCTGCATCCAGCCAGGGTGGTGCGCGATGCGGCGGCTGGGAGTTAGGCAAAAATCGAACTTGCTCCAGGCCGGCTTGCTGCATAACCTCCAGCGCCGGGCGTAAATGTCCGTAGTGTATCGGATCAAACGTGCCACCAAAAATACCGATGAGATCACTCATGTGCTGCGTGACGGCCCGTCATTTTAACATGCGCTATGACCGTGATTGCCCTGTTTGTCATGAAGCTAGTGACTCTTCGCCAGCAAACTACAAGACTCCGCTGTCACCCGGTTACGACCATTTTGTTTGGATTGATACAAACAATGATCGGCTTTTTCCAGCACGCTATCCATTTTCTGGCCCGGCTGTGGCAGGCAGGTATAAACACCGGCACTCAATGTGCAAACGTCGGCAACTGACGAAGCCGCATGCGCAATGTTTAGTTTTTCAACGCCAGTACGCACCTGTTCAGCGATGACTCGTGCACCGTCCGCAGGTGTGTTGGGCAAGATCATGGCAAACTCTTCACCGCCATAACGCGCAACCACGTCACCGCCACGGCGCACCGAGGTGGCTAACACACTACCAATGGCTTTCAAACATTCATCACCAGCCACGTGTCCGTAACAATCGTTGTACGACTTGAACAGATCAACATCGGCAAGAATAACTGTCAAGGGTTCGCTTTGACGAAAGCCACGTGAAATTTCACTCGCTAAAACCTTATCCATAAAACGACGATTCGATAAGCCGGTTAAACCATCCATATTCACCAGCTGTCTTAACTCCACATTGGCTATTTCAAGTTCATCCGTGACATCGAGTAATTGATGGCGCATGGCGGCAATGCGCTGCATCGCAATCATTTTTGCTTCCAGCACCCGTGGGTTAACCGGCTTCGTCAAATAATCATCGCCACCAGCATGTATGCCGGCCACAATATCGTCAGGATCGACACGTCCACTGAGAAAAATAATCGGCACCCAATCCCTATTATCCTGCCGCAGTCGTCGCGCCGCAGTATGGCCATCCATTTGCGGCATCATTACATCCATTAAAATAATATCGGGTTCTACCCTCGCGTACACATCTATCGCCTGTTGACCATTTTCTACAATCGCCACTTCATGTCCCATTTGGTGTAACTGAGCAGAAATAACTGCGCTTTCATATTTTGAATCATCCACCAGCAAGATTTTCATAAGCAATCACACCACGATTTGAGGAATCTCTGATTAATTCAGAGCTTCCTTAAATTCAACCATACTAAAACCTGCCGTGCCGCATCCACTTTCACCAGCCACTAATAACTAACGAAAAGAAACTTGTCATTGCAGCCCGTTCTTCAATTCTTTCTTATTATTTATATCGAGAAAAATCCATTCAAGTCCTGATCTGGCCATCACCCAATACGATGTATTTTAATGAAGTTAAGCCTTCTAGGCCCACTGGGCCACGAGCATGGAGCTTGTCTGTGCTAATCCCAATCTCCGCGCCCAGCCCAAATTCAAAACCATCTGCAAGACGTGTTGAAGCATTCACCATTACCGAACTTGAATCCACTTCACGTAAAAAACGGCGCGCGCGACTGTAGTCTTCGGTAACTATAGCGTCAGTGTGATGTGAGCCATAAGTATTAATATGCGTTATGGCATCATCCAGCGTCAGTACAACACGAATCGACAATATTGCGGCCAGATATTCTGTAGACCAATCCTGCTCGGTAGCACTGTTAATACCTGGAACAATCTCGCGCGTTTGTTTACAGCCACGTAATTCCACATTTTTTTCAGCGTAAAGCCTGGCCAGTTCCGGTAACACTTTTTTTGCCACGGTCGCATGCACCAGCAAAGTTTCCATGGCATTGCACACACCATAACGATGCGTTTTGGCGTTAAAGGCAATCTTGATAGCTTTATTTATATCCGCATGTTCATCAACATATACGTGACAAATACCATCGAGATGTTTAATCACCGGCACCCGCGCTTCATTGCTGATGCGTTCGGTTAAACTTTTACCACCGCGCGGAATAATCACATCGACAAACTCTTTAGCGATAATTAATTCGCCCACTACTGCACGATCTGTGGTTTCTATTACCTGAACTGCATGCGCAGGCAGACCGGCTGCTAACAAACCTTGTTGAATACATTTTGCAATCGCCTGATTAGAATGGATGGCTTCTGAACCACCCCGCAAAATGGTGGCATTGCCGGATTTCAAACACAGGCCGGCGGCATCGGCTGTAACATTGGGCCGAGATTCATAAATAATACCGATAACACCCAGTGGAACCCGCATACGCCCAACCTGAATCCCGCTGGGGCGGTAAGCCATGCCGCTGATTTCGCCAATCGGATCCGGCAAGGCGGCAATCTGCCGTAGCCCTTCGGCCATGGCTTGAATGCGGGCATCGGTTAAGGTGAGGCGATCCAGCATGGCATCATCCAGACCCTTGGCCTTGCCGCCGACGAGATCTTTGGCGTTTTCAGTCTTTAATAAATTGGCCGATTGATTAATGGCATCGGCCATTGCCAATAGCGCCGTGTTTTTGTCGGCGGTTTCACTGCGCGACAAAACAGCCGCAGCAGCGCGCGCCTGGCGGCCCAGTGTTTGCAGCAAGCTTTTTACAGATGTATTCATGTTTTCAGACATATTCAACGACACAATCAATAAGAGTGATAACGCCAAGGTAAGCAGCGGCTTTTAATGTGTAATTTTGTGAGAAAAAATTCACAAAAAAGTCAAATTAAAAATCGTCCGTTTGACCAAATTATTAGAGTTTTCTTCATTGTACAATATCCCGAATTAACTCTTCGTAACGTCAGGAAGCTCTGACTTATTCAGAGGTTCCCTAACACGATAATACAGGCTTCAGCGCAGCAAAGCAGCGCACGTGCCACTAATGCGGAATGGTTTGTAGTGCCGAACGCAAGGCGTGATCGAACACCGAATGCAGCATGATAAGACCGGATGCACCGCGCACCAGTTCTTCGGCAAACTCGGCTGCATCTTTTTCAACCACGACATTACCCAGATGATCAACAAACACCATGGTGGCATCCTGCATTAAAATCACTGCCAACTTAAGCCGACGCACCGGTTTGTCTTCACCGTTGTACACAATAAACCAGGCACCGGGCTGCACCTCGGGTGGCAATTTGTCCAGCTTGGCACGGGCTGCTTTTTCAGGTGTAATAATTGTTGCTGCCGATTCCGCGTCATCCGCCATCTCAAGGGATGTGTCTGCCATGGCTTCAGCACCGAATTTCGCTGCTGACTTGTCATCACCGTGCGCAGCCTTAACCGCTGGCGTCATGGCAGGCCGCTTCGCCGCGGCCAGTTCGGGATTAACGGTTACAACCCGCTTTGAATCCAGTTTTTCGTAGGTTTCACGCAAGTCCTGAATAGCTTGTTCAATCACCGTTTCTGTCTTACGAAATTTGCGTAATTTTTCTGTAACCGAGCGAATAATGTCGTCGTAACTTAGCCCCAGGTCTTGCAGATCGTCTATGGAATAATGCGGCTGCGTGCTCTCAATAATTTTTGCCAAAATCATTAACATCTCGACCCATTCATCATTGGCCTTACCCTGACGCAAATAATAATTGAACATCAGGCTGGGCCAGATTCTCATAACCAGCACACGTATACCCGGTGCCAGCTCTTTACCCAGAGTGATTTTACGAATTTCCTGCAATACCACCGTGCGGGCATGGGTGTGCTTGACCTGCTCCTGAGACAATTTCTCGGTATTTCGTGCCTGTTCATAAATGCGATCGGTTAGCGCCTTAATGGCTTCTAGTGCCACGCTGAAAGCGCCTATATCTTCGCGATATTCTTTGAGCATCGTTTTTACGATGGTACTGAGTTCAAGGTACACCGTATCTTTACGATCATTTACGCCGACACCTGCCTCAGCAATACGATCCAGCAACTGACGCGCCGGATGTTTGTCATCAATAAAAAAATCGACATCCAGCATCGCGGCCTTGATGATGGGTATCTGCAAACTCAACAACAAGGCCTTGATGGTATCGCTGATGCCTTTATCTTCAATAATCGCATCGAAAATCAGCTTGATAAAATCGATGGTTTTTTCTGAAATCTGGTTAACATGCTTGGTCAGTGTGCCGCCACTGCGTTCGCCAATGCCGGCCAGTACCGCTTTTTTAATAACGGCTGCATTAAACTGCAAAGGTGCCGTTGACGAGACATCGACTACATTTTGCAAACCCGACAAAGCGGTCACCACTTCTTGGCGCGTGTAGTACACCGCGCCATCGGCACCACCACGGGTATCGGCTGTTACCGGATCGCCACCCACAAATTCGGCAATGCGTCGACGGATTTGACCCGCCGGATAACCTGCAGACATGCGCGTGTCATTGGCACGACCCGTCGATGCGACGGCAGCTGCAGTAGAACCCGTACCCACTCCCGCACTCTGCGCAGAATAATAACCACCCTGTAGACCGCCACGGCCCATCGGGCCCTGCATTTGCTCAGCATTTAAATTTTCAGATTCGGGTGGAAGTTGCCTGGTAGTACGCTGGAGATTGTCACGTGCGTTGCGGCGTATTTTTCCAGTGTGTTCAACTTGCGGCAACACGCCGGCACGTATCATCGAGTCATTGAGATCGTCATAAAGTTGTTTGAGATGTTTGATAACTTCCGTGCCAAATATCTTGTATAAAATCAGTTTGTCTGCCTTGTCAAATCCGCTGCTAACCAGCGCTTCCTGAAACACATCACAAAGATGTGTTGGGTCCAGTGCTTTGGAATGGAAAATATTGCGATTCTGCAGCGCCAAATGTTCCAGGCGCGCTTCCAGATGCGACAACTCTTCACGGCAATCCATAGCCGCTTTACCGGTGATGGTAATGAGTGCCACCATGGCATCCATTTCGTCCTGATCAATCAAACTCAATCCGGTTTGGCCGGGCGGCGTATGGTGTTTCTTTTTCGGCAGTTCCTTACTCACTGCCACTGGCTTAAGATATTTATTGAGTTCGACAAAAAAGCTCTTAGCGATATTTTCGCGGCGCTTACGCAAGGCATTCATAAATTCAAATAAATGATTTTGGTCGGCTGTATTCCGGGCGTGGTCAGCAGATTCAAACAAATGTTCATCAACCGCAATAAACAGCTCCGCTATTTTGCTGGAGAAAAAAATTTCCAGCTGCGATAAAATGGTTTCTACCAATTCGGCATAAACCGGTGCCGCATGCAAATCAGAACGGTTAATTTCCGTACCGGTTTTTTCGGGATCTGCTGATGTCGTGCCGGGTGTATCGTCAGTCATATACGTGTCTTTTGGTTCACCATCTACTGCCACTATCGCGCCGTTATTTAACGACAGCCATGCACTGTTAATTGCTAGTGTTCATCATCCAGCTCAATAAAAATATAGGCCAAACCTATACCCTGCGGTGAAGTATGTACCACCACTGCTTCGGTTGAGGGCAAGATGATTTTATTAGCCGATTCACCGATCAATCGGATGGTTACCAACTCACCCAGGGTAGGTCGCGGCTTGCTGTTCATGAGCACAAACATACCACCCTCACTCACATCCCGCGTAACTGCACGGTGATGTCCTCCGGACGGATAGGTCAGCTCGATATCAAATTGAGCCGATTGACGCAGCGATCTGCGAGACTCTCTGGACATTTAGCTACCTTATGAAATCGCAGCCGATTTCAGCAAGTTCAAACGTTTATTACACATTGCTAAAGATGATAGTCAACATTCAACGCCCTGACCATCACCCGCACAGGTTGCTACATCCGTTTTACGTATCGCCGACCTGAGCACTATTCCTTGCTTTGACGACGTTGCGGATACATAACAGCCATCATATTGGGCATAGACATATAAATCGTATCATCGGGGTATTTTTCACAATGACGATCGAGCCAGGCCAATGCGCCCTGAATATCGGATTCACCCAGAATATTATAGGTTCGGGCGGTGCTTTGGTTCACCGCCGTGAGATAGCCCATAATCCAGTTTTTATAGGATAGCTCTTCAAAACCACCGGTCTTACGCGCCGCCAAGTAGGTTGAACAGCTTTGACGGCCCACACCATAAATCCAGTACTGGCCGTGTTCATCCGCAGCCATTACAGGCCCAGCCAATAACATAATCAAACCACTGATAAATAGCTTTTTCATCATATTAATCCTGTATTCATTTGCTCAGCACGCTTTCCAGAATGTCCTGATGTGC
>JANOOU010000671.1:0-8049 GCA_031421475.1 Gammaproteobacteria bacterium
CTTTGGCGAGAAACGCGCCGAGTGATTGCCCGGCCGAGCCGTTGAGTTTGATGTGAATGGTGTCATCAGGCAGCATTTTTGCGCCGTGTTTTTTTACCACTTCGTGCGACAGCATGGTGCCTACTACACGATGGGTATTGATGATCGGCAAATCAATTTTTACTTTAGTGCCGTTTTCAATCGCGGCCTTGGCGAGTTTAATTAACTGGTTATCCAGTGCATCTTCCAAACCATGATCCTGCAAAATGGTTTGATGGGTTTCAACATTCGGATGCGGTTTGGCCGCCGGTGTTAGCAACAGGCTTAAATCCAGGCCGTGTTTTTTCCAGTGATGCGCATGGTCTGCCATTTCCAGTACATCCACGCGACCGATCATGTCGTTGATGGTGCGAAAACCGAGTTGCGCCATAATTTTGCGCAGATCTTCTGCCACCATAAACAAATAATTAATGACGTGTTCCGGCTTGCCTTTAAATTTTTTGCGCAGCTCTTTGTCCTGCGTGGCTATGCCTACTGGGCAGGTATTGAGATGGCATTCGCGCATCATGATGCAGCCGAGTGTAATGAGTGGCGCTGTTGCAAAACCGTATTCTTCGGCACCGAGTAAGGCGGCAATGGCGACATCACGTCCGGTTTTCATCTGGCCATCGGTTTGTATCACCACGCGTGAGCGTAAATCATTCATCACCAGCGTTTGGTGAGTTTCGGCAACGCCTAATTCCCACGGTATGCCGGCGTGTTTGATGGAGGTAATGGGTGATGCACCGGTGCCGCCATCGTGGCCGGCAATGACGATGTGATCGGCGTGTGCCTTGGTCACCCCGGATGCCACCGTGCCAACACCGACTTCGGCTACCAGCTTGACGCTGATGCGCGCATGTCTGTTGGCGTTTTTCAAATCGTGAATTAACTGCGCCAGATCTTCGATGGAATAAATATCGTGATGCGGTGGCGGGCTGATTAATCCCACACCGGGCGTGGAGTGACGCAAGCGCGCGATGGTGTCATCGACTTTGGTGCCGGGTAATTCACCGCCTTCGCCGGGTTTGGCACCTTGCGATACCTTGATCTGCAATTCATCGGCGTTGGTTAAATAATCGATGGTCACGCCAAAACGACCGGATGCCACTTGTTTAATGGCCGAGCGTCTGGAGTCGCCGTTGGCATCCGGTATCCAGCGAGCCGCGTCTTCGCCACCTTCACCGGTATTGGATTTACCGCCCATGCGGTTCATGGCGATTGCCAACGTTTCATGGGTTTCGGGTGAGATCGAGCCGAAGCTCATGGCGCCGGTGACAAAACGTTTGACGATTTCTTTGGCTGTTTCAACTTTTTCAATGTCGATGGCGCCGCCATTAACATTGGATTTGAACTGTAGCAAACCACGCAGTGTGCATTGGGCAGTATCGGCATTGGCCATTTCAACAAAACGCTCAAACGCGTTGCGGTCACCGTTGCGTGCGGCTTCCTGCAGGCTGGCAATACTTTTTGGATTCCACATGTGTTGATCGCCAGCGGCGCGCCAGTGAATGTCACCCTGATTCGGCAGTTCCGAGCCATGGTTTTCGTGCGCGTTATAACCCAGCGCATGACGGCGTAAAGATTCTTCGCCCAGCACCTCGAGTGACACACCCTGAATGCGGCTGGAGGTGCCTTCAAAACAGCGTGCAATCACATCATCAGCCAAGCCTATCGCTTCAAAAATCTGACCGCCCTTGTAGGATTGCAGGGTGGATATGCCCATTTTGGCCATGACTTTAAACATGCCCTTGCCAACGCTCTTGCGATAGCCTTCAACAATTTTGTCATCGTTGTCGTATTTTTGGGTGTCGAGCAGATTTTTGCGCAACGCATCCCACAGTGCTTCGAACGCCAGATACGGATTAATCGCGTCGGCACCGTAACCGCTGAGCAAACAATGGTGGTGCACTTCGCGCGCTTCGCCGGTTTCCAGTACCAGGCCGATACGCGTGCGTTGATGTTGTTTCACAAGATGCTGGTGCACGGCGCCGGTGGCGAGCAAGGCGCTAACCGGTATCCGTGTGGCGTTGATTTTGCGATCGGACAAAATAATTAAACTATGGCCATCGGTAATGGCGCGTGAAGCTTCACTGCAAATACGGTCAAGTGCTTGCGCCAGGCCGGGTTTGCCGTCGGCAATGTCATAGGTGATGTCGATTTTTTGCGTGGTCCAGCCACGAAAATTCATGTGCTTGAGCGCCGCCAGTTCTTCATTGGTAATGATCGGATGCGGAATTAATAAACGGTGTGCATGTTGCTCGGTGGATTCGAGCAGATTTTTTTCCGGGCCGATATAACACTGTAACGACATCACCACTTCTTCACGAATGGAGTCAATCGCGGGGTTGGTGACCTGTGCAAATAACTGTTTAAAATAATCGTAAATCATGCGTGGTTTGTCGGACATGCACGCCAGCGCGGCATCATTGCCCATCGAGCCGACCGGATCGCGGCCTTCCTTTACCATTGGCAATAACATGAACTGCATGGTTTCGGTGGTGTAACCGAAGGCGCGCATACGCGGAATCAAATCGCTCTGGTTAAAACCGTGGGGTTCTTTTTTCGGCGCCAGTTCAGATAGGGCAATGCGCTGCTTATCGAGCCAGGCGCGGTAAGGCTGTTTGGTCGCAAATTCGTGTTTCAGTTCTTCATCGGGAATCATGCGGCCCTTATCGAAATCGATGAGGAACATTTTGCCGGGTTGTAAGCGGCCCTTGGCTTTAACATTGGCTGGATCAACCGGTAGTACGCCTACTTCCGATGCCATGATCACGCGGTCGTCATGGGTTAAGTAATAGCGGCTGGGGCGCAGGCCGTTGCGGTCGAGGGTGGCGCCAATATAACGGCCATCGGTGAACACGATGGAGGCCGGGCCATCCCAGGGCTCCATCAGGGTGGACTGGTATTCATAGAAGGCGCGTTTTTCGGGCGACATTTCGCTATCGTTTTGCCAGGCTTCGGGCACCATCATCATTACCGCTTCCTGCAGGCTGCGGCCACTCATTAATAACAATTCCAGCACATTGTCGAAGCTGCCGGAGTCGGATACATCGGGTTCAATCACCGGCAGGATGCGTTTGATGTCATCGCCAAACAGGGCGCTTTCGGCCACGCCTTCGCGGGCACTCATCCAGTTGGCATTGCCTAAACGGGTATTGATTTCGCCGTTGTGGCTCATAAAGCGGCAAGGCTGGGCGCGATCCCATGAGGGGAAGGTGTTGGTGGAAAATCGTGAATGCACCATGGCCAGATGTGCGGTGTAATCTTCAGCGGTGAGATCCGGATAAAACCGCAGCATCTGATCCGGATTTAACATGCCTTTGTAAACAATCACGCGCGTCGACAGCGAGCAGTAATAAAACATGCTGGCCTGTTTAAGCGTGGTATTGCTGCGAATCGCATGGGTGCTGTATTTGCGCACCACATACAATTTACGTTCGAATGCAGCACTGCTTAGGCCCTTGGCAGCGGCAACAAATAACTGTTCCATATGCGGCATGGCCTGACGGGCGGTTGGGCCGATGTCGGCCTGGTCTGGGCCTACCGGTAATAAACGCCAGCCGATCAGGGTTTGGCCGGCAGCGGTGATTTGTTCATTAATTAATTTTTTGCAGGTCTCGCGTTCGCCAGCATCCATCGGTAAAAAAACATTACCGGCGGCGTATTGGCCACGGGCTGGCAGTTCGGTGCCGAACGCTTCTCTGGCAACACGATTCAAAAAAGCATAGGGCAGGCTGGTCATGATGCCAGCGCCATCACCGGTGTTGGTTTCACAACCACAGGCTCCGCGATGCTCCATGCGGCGCAGGATGTGGTCGGCATCCAGGACAATCTGGTGGCTGGCGGTGCCTTTAATATGCGCAACAAAGCCGACACCGCAGTTTTCCGTTTCTTTGGACGGATCGTACAGGCCATTCTTGCCGGGTAAACCATATTGATTAAAGACGCTGCTGTTATTGCTCATTGCTTGCCTCTGAACATCCTGATGGCTCGAAGGATGCTGTATGTGTCGTTCGCTATTATGCGATGGCCGGTTGCGGAATGGGGCGGGAATTTTAGCGGAAGCGCCAACTAAAAAAAAGCGGGCAGTTATGTGGAGATACAAGGTTTAGACGGCAATGCCATTAAGTTAATGGTCACCGCGTGCTTGGTAGGTTCGAATTTATTCGAACAAAAGTGCCATTAAACAGATTATTGTTCGAATAAATTATTCGGCACATCCTATGCCTCACCCCTATGGGGCTGGCATTCAAAATCGCTCCTGGCGATTTTGTCGAACCTACAAAGGCCTGAAATCCCCTCAACTTAATGGCATTGGTTAGACGGGAAGTGACTTCAGCGCCTGTTCAGGTCAGCCTAGTCCGCAATCTGTCGCAGGATTTTGGATGACTAATGTGGCTTGGGAAGGTCTTTTTGGATAGCGGCCATATTTTTTACCCAGGGCTGCCCCTGCTGCATGGCCGCTGGTAATAAATCGAGTCCTTTGCGGGCACTATCCGCATTGGTATAAAAGCGGTACACCAATACATACCAGGGTTTGCCGTTTAATTGCGTGGCGTACCAGGCGCAGTCCTCACTCAGTTTATGTTCGCGTACATACTTGACCAGTGTGTGGGTATCGCGAGCTCCGAGTAGTTGCAGGGTCCAGTGGGCCGGATTTTGTGCCCGCAGCCATTCACTGTCTTTGAGGCCCAATGTCGTCAGTTCAGATGATGCCGGGAGAATGTTCGGTTTTTCAGCGGGTATGATGGGTTTGGCTTCGACAACCGGTGGCAGAGCGGGTTTAGGTTCGAGCGGTGGGGAAGGTATCGCCCTGGGTTCAGCAACCGGTTTTTTGGTGACGATAACGGAAGCTGGTGCTGGTGTAGCTGCCGCTGCCGCTGCCGCTGCCGTATTAGCCGGTGCAGTGGTATCGGGAGCAGCGGTACTTGGAACAGATGCAGGTGGCGCTATGCCTGAGCTGGATACGTCAGGGGGTAAAGCGGCCGGCTTAGCAAATGTGTCAGTAACGTCCAGTGTGGTTGCGGCAGGATCGTTCGATGTCAGACTATCGGCAACGGAAGTGCTGGGTTCACTTTCAGTTATGGCCAGACTCTTTTCTGATAACACATCCAGTTCATCCGTAATGGCCGACCCCACTTCAGGTGTCGGCTGCATAATAGCGACGTCGGGCACTACAGTAGCGGTGTGTGTCGACCAGAAATAGATGCCGATAGCCAGCAGCAACAGCGTGCTGGCTACGCCCAGAAATTTGTTGAGAAATGTTCCGCCGCTTTGGTTAAAATTGCGCACATGTTTTTCAATCATCAGTGCTGCCATGGCCATGACCTGTCCCGGTTTGCCCTGGCTCTTTTTGTGAATTTGCTGAATGGTTTCTGGCGGTAACAAGACGTCACCTCTATAGCCAGCTTTGTTTAAACGATGATCGAGAAACGCCTGAGTCTGTTTCGGTGTTAATGTCGGCATCTGCTGCACATACAGCTGATTGTGTTGCAAATCACTGATGTCTTCCAGGGTTTCAGCCATGCCCGGATTGGCAAGCAGTAAAATTTTAAGGTTGGTTTCCTTGTCGTGTTTTAACTGACTGCGATAGCGTATGAGTTCTTGCAGAGTAGTGTCACTGAGTACATGTGCGTCATCAATAATCGCGATGGGAAACTGATCAAACACTTGCAGATTTTTTAAATCTTGATCCAGATAATTAGCAGATCCTTGCCCTTTCAAATGGGCCACCATTTTTTGTTGTAACTGGCTCAGTGTGTCGGTGGCTTCAGCGAGTATCGATATTAGAAATAAATTGGGAAGGTTATTTTGAATTAACTGGCGGAACAGCGTTGTCTTACCGCTGCCTTGTTCGCCTTCAACAACCAGTACCAGATCACTGAACTGCATGTGGTGGCGCAATGTTGCAATCATCTGATCGCGCGTGGCATCAGTGTATATGTCATCACCCGTTAAAATGCTGGATGTAAACGGTTGTTGCGAAATACCCAGAAAGCTCATGATTTGCGCATCGAGCTGTAACGAAGGTGTAGTGGCTTGGGGCTTGGTCATGTTCGACCTATGGAATGAGATTGGCAAAAGATAATTGGCGTGGATTGAAAATACGCTCGTATTCTACAATCGCAAATCGGTCAGTCATGCCTGCAATGTAATCGGCAATACCACGTGCAGTACCACTATCGCCCAGCTGTTGTTTAAGCTGATCACAATGCTGGCGGAATTCAGGCGGCAAGATGTTCAGGTCATTCATGAATGCTTCAAACAGGGCGGTTAGTACCTGCTCGGCTTTTTTGGTCATGCGCTGCACACGATAATGTTTATATAACTGTACACGTAGAAATTTTTTTAATTCCAGGTTTTGTTCGCGCAAGGTTTCACTGAAACAAATAGTAGCGGTTTTTTGATGGCGTGCATCGTCTGGGTGTGAGGGGTTGAGTGTGGCAATGCGGGCCTTGCTGGTTTCTATCAGATCAACCACCATGCGGTTGATCATGCGACGAATAATTTCATGAATCTGGCGACGTTCGCTTAAATCGGGGTAACGCGAATTTACATGATCATATTGCTCACGGAAAATTTGTATATCCATTAATTGCTTCATGCTGATCAGGCCGTAACGCAAGCCATCATCGACATCGTGATTATTGTAGGCAATTTCATCAGCCAGATCACAAACCTGTGCCTCGAGACCGGGTTGGTTTTTTAAAGCAAATCGTTGGCCGAGTTCGCCAAGTTTTTGCGCGTCCTTGGCCGAGCAGTGTTTAAGTATGCCTTCACGTGATTCGAAGGTGAGATTAAGGCCGGGAAATTCTGCGTATTTTTCTTCCAGCTCATCCACTACACGCAAGGACTGCAAATTGTGTTCAAAGCCGCCGAAGTTTTTCATGCAACGGTTCAGGGCATCCTGTCCGGCATGGCCAAATGGCGCGTGACCCAGATCGTGCGACAGGGCGATGGTTTCAGCCAGGTCTTCGTGTAGTTTAAGTTCACGGGTTATGGAGCGCGCAATTTGGGAAACTTCGAGTGAATGGGTGAGGCGGGTGCGAAACAAATCGCCTTCATGGTTTACAAAAACCTGGGTTTTGTATTCCAGCCGACGAAAAGCGGCAGAGTGAATGATGCGATCGCGATCGCGCTGGTAGTGATTGCGATGTACCGGGGGTGGCTCATCGTAAATACGCCCTTTGGATGTGCCTTCGCTACTGGCGTACATCGCAAGATTTCCAGATTCGTATCCACTTTGCATACGACTAATAACTCGCTTCAATGGCGGCAATCAGATTTTTTTTGTCGTAGTCACTGGTAAATACAGCCTTGCCTATAGCCTTGAATAAAATTAGATTCAAAACACCATCAGATACTTTTTTATCTATGGCCATGAGTTCCAGAAATTTATCGACAGTCATTTGTAGTGGTGCTTTTACCGGCAGGTTGGCGCGTTCTATCAAATCTATAACACGAGTAACGTCATCGTCATTGATCCAGCCGAGTTTTTCTGACAGGCGTGCAGCCATCACCATACCACTTGCTACAGCCTCACCGTGCAGCCAGTTACCATAGCCCATGCCGGTTTCAATGGCGTGACCAAAAGTGTGGCCCAGATTGAGTAACGCACGTTGCCCGCTTTCGCGTTCATCAGCGGCGACCACATCGGCCTTGTTGCGGCAAGAGCGTTCAATGGTATAGGCCAGCGCCTGTGGATCGCGCGCCAATAATTTATCCATGTTTTTTTCCAGCCACTCGAGAAATGGCAAGTCACGGATCAGACCGTATTTGATGACTTCGGCAATGCCGGCGGATAACTCACGGTCTTCGAGGGTACTGAGCGTGCTGGTGTCGGCAATAACCGTACGTGGCTGGTAAAACGCGCCAATCATATTTTTGCCCATGGCATGATTGATACCTGTTTTTCAGCCTTCTGAGGATTCAATTTGTGCCAGTAATGTTGTAGGAATCTGTTCGAAGTGGTCTCTGCTTTGATTTATTTCCGCCGGTTATTCTGTGATATAATTATAGAAATTTTCT
>JANOOU010000672.1:0-5927 GCA_031421475.1 Gammaproteobacteria bacterium
AACGAAAGTTATAATGTCAGTTATTTTCATAATTCTGTAGGGTGGGAACCGCCCACCATTTCGACGGTGGGCGGTGCCCACCCTACCCATTTTTTCATTGCACCTTGCCATCCATCATACGAATGGTGCGACGGGCACGCGCACCCAAATTCGCATCATGCGTCACCACCAGTAAAGTAATGCCTTGTGTATTTAATTGTTCCAGCAGTTTCATCACTTCGGTACCGGAGGCAACATCCAGATTGCCGGTGGGTTCATCGGCCAGCAATACCCGTGGCCGCGTGACCACGGCACGTGCAATCGCCACACGTTGACGCTGGCCACCGGATAATTGATCGGGCCGATGATGTGCACGATCTGTCAGATTCAGCGACGCCACTACTTCAGCCACACGCTTTTCACGTTCTTTTTTATCCACGCCAGCCAGGGTTAAGGGTAGTGCAATATTTTCAGCCGCCGTTAATCGCGGCAATAAATGAAATGACTGGAACACAAATCCGATTTTGTCACGGCGCAATGTCGCTTGCTGGTTTTCATTGAGCTGATTAACGTTTTGACCATCCAGAAAATAATCACCTTTATCCAGCGCATCCAGCACACCCATGATATTCAGCAAGGTTGATTTACCAGAACCGGATGGCCCCATAATCGAAACATATTCACCGGCAACAATATTCAGGGACACATCATTCAGACCATGTACCAGAGCATCGCCGACACGGAAAGTGCGGCTGGCGTTTTTGAGTTCAATCATGTTGTTGTTCATACAAGAAAAAGAAAGCCGCTCTTCGGCAACTGCTCCCTGCGTTGCTCTCGGCAATTGCTCGGTCTTCGTTCCTGACGCGACTCTACCGATTCCATCCATGGAATCGTCCTGCATTGCTCTACCACCGCCATCCATGGCGGCGTACCTCCTGCATCCATGCAGTCGTGCGCATCGTGCGCTCGCGGCATTCGCACATCCGTGTGCACCACGCAAATGAACGCAAATGGTATATATGTTTCTGGTTCCCATGCTCTGCGTGGGAACCAAGCGTTACGATAAGCTATGCATTCCCACGCGGAGCGTGGGAACGAGAAATAAAAAGAACGCCGTTCCGGCAATCCATGCCGGAATGACGGCTTAATTAAATTTTTATTGGCGTTCATTTGCGTTCTCTTTTTCTGCTTTCACACCGTCTTCCACCCCTTCACGATCGGGCGTGATCAACACCTGTTCACCCGCTTTCACGCCGCTGATAATTTCGGTGAAATCCCAATTGGATAATCCGGTTTGCACTTCGCGTTTTTGCAGTGTCTTATCCAGCAGTACATAGACAAATTTTCCTTCCAGCAGCGCTTCACTGGGCACGCGCAATACTTTTTCACGCGTGGCGATAATCACTTCGGCATCGGCGCTGTAGCCGGGTAATAAATCGCTAAAATCCGCGGCATTATTAAAACGTACTTCGATATCCACGGTGCGCGATTGTTTTTCCATGTCGAGTACAAAATCGGCAATGCGTGACACTTTGGCATCGAAGCGACGATCTTTAAATGCGTCCAGCGTTATTTTTGCCGGCATCCCTATTTTTATGCGGGGTGCATCCACTTCATCAATCGGTGCCGTCACGTAAAAACAACTGCTATCAATCATGTCAACCGCAGGCAAGGTTAAAATACCGGGCGGTGAAGGTGTAACGTATTCACCCAGTTCACCGTTCACCTGCACCACCACGCCATCAAACGGCGCGCGCAAACGGCTGCGCTCCAGATTGGCTGTGACAACGGCAATGCGTTGCTGACTGACTTTTATACCGGCCTGTGCCGCCGTGCATTCCGCACGCAATGCCGTGGCATTGGATTGTGCCTGCTCTACCGCTTCGGTTGATACCAGTTTGCTTTCACTCAAGGTGGTGGTGCGCTGCGCAATGCGTTGTGCATTCTCGGCCTGCACACAGGCCGCTTCTCCCCGTGAGACAGCGGCGGTGGCATCGCTTTGTGCGAGTTTTAATTCGGCCTGCAGGTCATCACTCCACAAGGCCAGCAACACATCGCCTTTTTTTACCTTGTCGCCTTCGCGCACCGGCAAGCGATTAATTTTCCCACCCATGCTGGGTGACATTTTCGAACGGCGGCAGGCATTCACCGTACCGGCCCGGGTGTTGGCGGCGGTCTCTTCTATCGTGCCCATTTCAGCCGTCGCCACTTTCACTTGAATGGGATCGGCCTGGCCAAGGTACATAAAAAGTAAAACGATGACGGCAACACTGCCGAGCAGAAGATAAAGACTTTTACGTGAGATCACGGGACATCCTGTTATTTATTTTGCGTTAATTCTAGCGAGTGAAGGCCTCAGGCTGTTAGTCATATATTAAAGGAAGACCCGATTCGCAGTGTCAGATCGTAGGAAGCAGCATGCCGTTTTGCCCACCGATTCTTGAATCCGCGTGAGCAAGGGCTGCCCACCCGACACGCTGCCGAAGCGGGCCATGTCCGGCCGTTCGTCGGCCTTTAGCCAACTGGGTCAAAAAATCCATATTAATGGCTGGCAAACACAATATATTGTGGTATTTTATTTCCCGACCACTATATGGCCCTACCCTATCTCATGAGTCCCGGCCAATACTGCAATACCATAATAACGTGCTACAAGGAAAAAAAATGACCGCCCGTAAGCTCCAAGCCGTTTCAAACAATGTTAACGAAGTCCCTTATCAACCCGCCTCCCTCGACATCTGGGATAAAAAATACCGCCTCAAGTCCAAAGACGGCAGTTACATCGATACCAACATCGACGACACCTACGAACGCATCGCCCGCGCGCTCTCCGACGTTGAAACCACCAAAGAAAAACAAAAAGAATGGTCCGAGAAATTTCTCTGGGCTTTACGCCATGGCGTGATTCCCGCTGGCCGCATTACCTCCAACGCCGGCGCACTCGAACACAAACCGGCCACCTCCACTATTAACTGCACCGTGTCTGGCACCGTGCCCGACTCCATGGACGGCATTCTGCAAAAAGTGCATGAAGCCGGTTTAACACTGAAAGCCGGTTGCGGCATCGGTTACGAATTCTCTACCCTGCGTCCCAAGGGTGGTTATGTCTCCGGCGCTGGCGCCTACACCTCGGGCCCGCTGTCGTTCATGGATATATACGACAAAATGTGTTTCACCGTGAGCTCTGCCGGTGGCCGCCGTGGCGCACAAATGGCCACCTTTGATGTCGGCCATCCCGATGTATTCGATTTCATAAAAGCCAAGCGCGAAGACGGCCGCTTGCGCCAGTTTAATTTGTCGCTGCTCATCACCACCGAATTCGTTGAAGCCGTTAAAACCGACAAACCCTGGCCGCTCGCCTTCCCCATGACCACCAAGGAATACATTCAGGATAATTTAACCCTGAGCAAGGTCGACCTCAGCGATACCAACAAAGTAATCTGGCGCGAATGGCCGATTAAAGACGGTTACGTCACCAACGATGCCGGCCAGGTGGCGTGCCGCATTACGCGCACCGTACCGGCACGGCGTTTGTGGGATGCGATCATGGCGTCCACGTATGATTTTGCCGAACCCGGTTTCATACTCATCGATAAAGTAAACGAGATGAATAACAACTGGTTTTGCGAAAATATTCGTGCGACCAATCCGTGCGTGACGTCAGACACCTGGGTGCACACCGTACAAGGCCCACGCCAGGTTAACCAACTCATTGGCCAGCAAATCTCTGTCATGGTTGATGGGCAAACACATCTTTCCGGTGAGCAAGGATTTTTCAAAACGGCAACCAAGCCTGTCGTCAAACTGCAAACTGAAGAAGGTTTCGCATTGCGTCTAACAGTCGATCATCGCGTAAGAAAAATCACCCAACGCACGCGCTACACACTCGACACAGAATGGGTTGAAGCTGGCCAGCTGAATACAGGCGATGAAGTGTTACTCAACAATCACCGCCAAAACACAACATGGCCCGGACAATACAATCAAGATCAGGGTTATCTCATCGGCCTTTTGATGGGTGATGGAACATTAAAAGATGACAAGGCAGTGTTGTCTGTCTGGAAACACGCACGCGTTGCGAATGGCTCTACCTTGATGGATGGCGCCGACAGCATCATGCAAGCCGCATTAAATGCTGCACGTTGTTTTGATACCCGCAGTGATTTTTCCGGCTGGCATGAAATTGCGAATCGCAACGAATACCGCATGAGTTTTGCCGGCCTTAAATCACTTGCGCTAGAACTGGGCATGCAACCCGGTAATAAATGCATCAGCCAAAAAATGGAAATGGCATCCAGTGATTTTTATCGTGGCATGATCAAAGGCCTGTTCGATGCCGATGGCTCTGTGCAAGGCCAACAAAACAAAGGCGTGAGCGCTCGTCTTTCTCAGTCAGACTTACCCAGACTCAAAGCCGTACAACGCATGTTGTTGCGCCTGGGTATTGCATCAACCCTTTACAACAATCGTCGCCCTGCCGGTGTAAGCGTTTTGCCCAATGGCAAAGGCGGCACGGCAGAATATGCAAGCCAAGCCCAACATGAACTGGTCATCAGCGGCGACAACCTGCTGCAATATCAAAATGAAATTGGTTTTTCTGATTGCGAAAAAGCTGAACGCTTAAGCACCTTGCTAAAAGCCTACAAACGCGAACTCAATCAGGAACGTTTTACGGCGCATGTCGCATCCATTGAAGCGGATGGATACGAAGATGTATTCGACATTCAGGTTCCCGGCATTAATACATTCGATGCCAACGGTTTGCACGCACACAACTGTGGCGAACAGCCATTACCGCCTTACGGTTCCTGTTTGCTCGGCTCGATTAATCTCACGCGTTATGTTGAAAAACCGTTTGCCACTAATGCGTCCTTCAACTGGGACGATTACCGCAAGGCCGTTGCCATTTTCAGCCGCATGCTCGACAACGTGGTGGAAATTAACGGCCTGCCTTTAGCACAACAACAACACGAAATTATCAATAAACGCCGTCACGGCATGGGTTATCTCGGACTCGGCTCCACCCTCACCATGATGGGCATGAAATACGGCTCGCCCGAATCCATCACCTTCACCGAGCAAGTCACCAAAGAAATGGCGATGCAAGGCTGGCGCACGGGTTTAGAACTGGCGCTGGAAAAAGGCCCCGCGCCGATCATGGAACAGGATTTCACCATCACCAACGAAATGCTGTGCAAACGCCCAGAAATGATCGACGCCGGTTACAAAGTGGGCGATGTGGTTAAAGGCAAAATCCTGCTCGCGCGTTACAGCCGCTACATGCAACAAGTGGCGCAAGAAGATGCCGAACTGGTCAAGCAAATCGCAGAACACGGTTGCCGTTACACCCACCACAGTTCCATTGCACCCACCGGCACTATTTCATTATCGCTCGCCAACAATGCCAGCAACGGCATTGAACCCAGCTTTGCCCACCACTACGCACGCAACGTCATTCGCGAAGGCAAAAAATCCAAAGAAAAAGTCGACGTGTTTTCGTTTGAACTGCTGGCCTATCGCGCCATGGTGAACCCTGGCGCCTTACCCGAAACCGACGATGAAGAAAATAAACTGCCGGATTATTTCATCACCGCCGACGACATCACCCCCACGCAGCACGTTGACATCCAGGCCGCCGCCCAAAAATGGATCGACTCCTCCATTTCCAAAACCGCCAACGTACCCACCCATTATCCGTTTGAAGATTTCAAACACATCTACCAATACGCCTACGACAAAGGCCTGAAAGGTTGCACCACATTCCGCTTCAACCCCGAAGCCTTTCAAGGCGTGTTGGTAAAAGAAAAAGACCTGGAAAACACCCTCTACAAATTCACCCTCGAAGACGGCACCGTACTCGAACTCAAAGGCAACGAAGAAGTGGAATACGACGGCGAAATGCACAGCGCCGCGAATTTGTTTGATGCGTTGAAAGAAGGGTATTACGG
>JANOOU010000673.1:0-4013 GCA_031421475.1 Gammaproteobacteria bacterium
GTTACATTAGCCACCCTTAAAAATAGATAAATAGCCCATGCCCACACCATCGAACAAGAGAAGACTGGTAACCTGTTGCAGCACACTTCTGTGTTACCTGCTAATCACCACACCCATCAAAGCAGAAGAACCCGCACCGGAACAGGCACCGGCATCACCGCAAATTAACCGTAATATCCAGGATCTTAAAAATAAAATCCTGGAACTAAACAAGGATTTATTCATATTGGAAGAAGAGCTGTTGTTCTCTGCCAATACCCAGGTCAATATGTTTCTCTCCATGGATTCTGGAAAATTATTCACACTCGATGCAGTACAGCTAAAAATTGACGATAAGGTTGTCAGCAATTATTTGTATACTGAACGCGAGCTAAAGGCCCTGTCTCGTGGTGGCGTCCAGGGTTTATACACAGGCAACATGAGTGCTGGTGAACATGAAATTACTGTTTTGTTTACCGGCGTAGGACCCAATCAACAAAATTACAAACGCGGTGTATCTAAAAAAGTCGATAAAACAGATGAAGCGCTGTATATCGAAATCAAAATCGTGGACAACACAACCAAAGAGCAACCAGATTTCGAATTGAAAGTCTGGGAATGACATATCCATAGAAGTCGCTGATGCCAAACCTCACGTTAACCCGATTTTGCATACTGCCTTGTGCAGTATTAACTTTCTGTTTCCCGGCCCTGGCACCAGCCGATGCAACTCCTGCAGATATAACCAAAGTGGATTATGTCAGTAATTTGGCTTACGGCACCTCGTTATATAATTTTTTCCAGGAAAAATATTTTTCAGCCATTACGGATCTGCTGGTAGGCAAACACTACAACCGCTTAAATACCGAAGACAAAAATGCGGAGTTACTATTAGGTGGCATGTATCTTTCCTATGGCTTGCCTGACAAGGCCTCTGTCATTTTCACAGAACTCCTCGACCAATCCACAAAAATCACACCACCCAATGTCCGCGATCGCGCCTTATTCCATTTAGGCCGACACTATTATGAATCGTCTAATTTACAACCCGCCGAATCCAATCTGGTTGAAATCAGCGACACACTGAATGAAGATTACGAAGCCGAAAGAATCTACATGCTAATCAATATCCTGATCAGCAAAATGCAGATTGAAGACGCACACAAACTGCTTGCAGACATTCCAGATGATTCCATTTGGCACGCGTATGCGCAATACAATCTTGGTACGGCCTATCTGCGTGCCCGCAATTTTGAAAATGGCATCAATCTATTAGATGTTTTAGGCACTGCAAAAATCCGCAATCTGGAACAAGGTATTATTAAAGATAAATCGAATATTGCTCTGGCATTCTCTGAATTGGCAAAAGACATGCCGCAACAGGCATATGAATATTTTTCACGCGTCAGAATCGATAGCTCACAAACCAGTAACGGCTTATTGGGATTAGGCTGGTCATGGTACAAACAAACACAATATAACCAGGCATTGAGTGCGTGGATAACCTTGAGCACCCAACCACTACCCAGTCTCGCCAAACAGGAATCATTAATTACCATCCCCTACGCCTATGAAAATGCGGCCCAGCCAAACATAGCACTGGAAGCATACGAAACCGCCATAACCAGCTATAACAACGAGCTCGTGGAAATACAGAAAATTATTGGCGATATTAATAACGGGCATTTTGTTAACGCCCTCAAAGCTGTATCCATGGGAACAGAATCCTCCAATCCGGCCAGCGTCATTGGCAATGTTGGCGCCGCCTCTAATAAATATTTATCACCGCTATTTCTCTCTAAAGATTTCAACCTTGCCGTAAAAGACCTGCAAGAGCTGGTATTTCTTAGCCATACCCTGAATCATTGGGAGCAAAACACACCTGCATTACGCCTGATCCTGGAAGAAAAACGCATTACTTATAACAAGGAAATTCAAAAACAGGATCACAAAAAAATAATTAACTCTGCGCGTTTACTATTTGAAAAACGCAATCAGTTTGCAGCACTCGTCAAACAAATAGAACAAGGCGACGATGCGACAGCCCTGGTCATGGATACTGAGAAAAATCTACTTGATAAGATTGAATCTATTAAAACCACGCTAAATCTTTCTGCTAATAATGACAGCGTAAGTGTGCAACGGGAGAAATTCCAGTTATTGAATGGCCTGCTCCGCTGGAAACTTGAAACAGAGTTTCCGACGCGTCTTTGGCAGGTAAAAAAAGAACTGGCCGCACTCAATAAAACCAGCGAAAAATTTAATCAAACCATTAACACATTGTCTGACATCTTCACCACCCGGCCCGTTCAATACGCTGATTTTTTAAGCCGGATAAAAACGCGTGAGGCCGAACTCATACAACTGAGAGCCGATATTACTGATTCGATAAAAAAGCAGGAAGCCATAATCACCAATATGTCTTTACTCTCTGCAAAACAATATGCAACTAAAATAGAAACCTACTTAGACAGGGCGCTGTATTCCAAGGCAAGGCTCTATGATGCTTTAACCCTACCTAATGCTGGCAATCAATAATGCAGCGCATCGTATTTTATATGCTCATTACCCATGTTATTTTTTTACTGAGTGCATGCAGCAATTCAAAAGAAAACACGCTGGCCGTTTTGCCGGAGCTGGCCCCACCAACTCAAGGCGAACCACCTGCATTACAACGTGAAAACGCCATAAAAAACTACAGAGCCTATCTCGAAAAAAATCAAGGCAGAGCCTTTGCTAATAATGCCTTGCGTCGCCTGGCTGATCTCGAACTGGAATCAGGTGAATCACTCATCAGCCAGGAAGATAGCAAAGAGATCAGCCATGGAAAGCGCACACTGCTTTCTGCAATAGAGCATTACAATACCTATCTGAAAACCTATCCCGATAATCGGGATAATGATCTGGTGCTTTATCAGTTGTCCAAGGCTTATTCTTTAATAGGTGCACACGAAAAGTCACTGGAAGCCATGGACAGGGTAGTCGCCCAATACACCAACAGTATCTACCTGGATGAAATTCAATTCCGACGCGGCGAAATATTATTTTCGTACAGCGAATACGCTGCAGCAGAAGCAGCGTATCAATATATAGTGAGTAATAAACCTACGTCTAATCTCTATGAGAAAACCCGATATAAACTCGGCTGGTCACAATTCAAACAGACAAAATATACGCACTCGCTTGAAACCTTTTTCGCTTTGCTTGATACCAAACACCAAGCCAACATTATTACCGACAGCAAAATTAATCCAGACGCCGTTGAGGCAGGCAAGAGTTTCGCTGCCGATGTACTGCGTATCGTTAGCATAACCTTGTCATATAACACCGACACCACACAGCTGGATGAAATCTTCGCCAGTCGTCCGGATCGAACATATAAACCATTAATCTACAGATCCATAGGCGAGCTGTATCTCAGCACAGGTCGTCATATTGATGCCGCCAATGTTTTTATCGCATTTAGCAAAGCCTCTGCGTCCAACCCACTCGCGCCAGAATTTTTTGATCTGGCTATTCAGGCTTACAAACAAGGTAACCTGAAAGACGAAACTCTGGCTGCCATGAAATTATATGTACAACAGTTTGGCGTCAAAACGACATTTTACTTGGCACAAACTCCGGAAAATCAACAGGCCATAAACAACCAGTTAAAACTTCACATACTTGAAGTGGCCAAGTATTACCATGCCGTAGCAAAAGCAGGAAAAAACAGCGCAGCCTATCTACCGGCAGCTTACTGGTATAATTTATATGTTGTGTCGTTCCCTTTAGATGCGGCTACACCCCACATCAATTTCCTGTTGGCGGATACCTATTTCGATGGCCAGGATTTCGCCCATGCCGCCCTGGAATATGAAAAAACCGCCTACAACTATAACGAACACGCTGATGCCGCTGATGCAGGTTACGCTGCATTGATTAGCCATGATAAGTTATTAGCACTTACCGCCCTGCAAACACCACCTGTTTCAGCAGCTGAAGTTGTCAACTTAAAAACTATTAAACTTAATGGCGCAATCCGTTTTTGTAAT
>JANOOU010000674.1:0-16997 GCA_031421475.1 Gammaproteobacteria bacterium
GCAACAAAGGATGATCGGCTGCCACCTTGGGCACCGCATGCACAGACTTAAATGTTTGCTGGAACAGAGCATCAATACTGGTATAACGCCAGGCTTCAAGTGAACGATTGATAACCGGTAATGTCATCAATATTTCTTTTAAAGTTGCACTCCGATCCAGCGTCCATTCAGGATTATTCGCGGAATTATTGGCTGAATGATGGGCCGCACCATTCTGCGCAGCTACCAGCTGTTGTAACCAGTCACGTTGTTGTGCCGGGCTGATCATGCTGCGACCTCATTTTCAAGCCAGCCATACCCTTTTTCTTCGAGTTGCAAGGCCAGTTGTTTGTCGCCAGAACGCACAATACGGCCACCCAGCAAAACATGCACAAAATCCGGCTGAATATAATCCAGCAAACGCTGGTAATGCGTAATCATCAATATCGAATGCTGCGGACTGCGCAAGGCATTTACACCACCGGCAATAACACGCAAGGCATCTATATCCAGACCGGAATCGGTTTCATCCAAAATCGCAAACTTCGGTTCCAGCATGGCCATTTGTAAAATTTCATTACGCTTTTTTTCACCGCCGGAAAAACCAACATTGACATTGCGTTTTAAAAATTGCTCATCCAGCTCAACCAGTTTGGCTTTTTCCTTCACCAGCCGCATAAAGGCAATAGCATCCAGTTCTTCTTCACCGCGTGCTTTACGTACTGCGTTAATGGAGGCGCGCATAAACATCATGTTATTCACACCGGGCAATTCAACCGGATATTGCATGCCCAGAAAAATACCCTTGTGCGCACGTTGTTCCGGTTCCAGTGCCAGCAAATCTTCACCTTCAAACAACACTTCACCGGCGGTGATGTTATAACCTTCACGACCGGCCAAAATATTTGACAGCGTGCTTTTGCCGGAACCGTTCGGCCCCATGATGGCATGCACTTCGCCCTTGCCAATTTGCAAATTAATACCTCGAAGAATGGTTTTTTCTTCAATGGCTACCTGTAAGTTTTTAATCGACAACATATTCATAATCTCCAGATTCATTAGCCCACTGCGCCTTCCAGTGTCAGATTCAATAATTTTTGTGCTTCAACAGCAAATTCCATCGGCAATTCCTTGAACACTTCCTTGCAAAAACCGTTTACCAACATCGATACCGCATCTTCTTCCGTCAAACCACGTTGGCGGCAATAAAACAACTGATCTTCGCTGAGTTTGGACGTGGTTGCTTCGTGTTCAACTTTGGCGGTGGGATTGCGCACTTCAATATATGGAAAGGTATGCGCGCCACATTTATCGCCAATCAACAAGGAATCACACTGACTGTGATTACGCGCGTTTTCTGCACGCTGCGCCATGCGCACCAAACCGCGATAGGTATTTTGACCATGGCCGGCAGAAATACCTTTGGACACAATCGTGCTGCGGGTATTTTTGCCCATGTGAATCATCTTGGTGCCGGTATCCGCCTGTTGATAACCGCGAGTCACAGCAACCGAATAAAACTCACCCACCGAATCATCGCCGCGCAAAATACAACTTGGATATTTCCAGGTAATGGCAGAACCGGTTTCAACCTGGGTCCAGGAAATATGTGAACGCGCACCACGGCAATCGCCGCGCTTGGTTACAAAATTATAAATACCACCGCGACCATTCGCATCGCCGGGATACCAGTTTTGCACAGTGGAATATTTGATGCGTGAATCGTCCATGGCAATCAATTCAACCACCGCAGCATGCAACTGGTTTTCATCACGCATGGGCGCGGTGCAGCCTTCGAGATAACTGACATAACTGCCCGCTTCGGCAATAATCAGGGTACGTTCAAACTGGCCGGTTTTGGCTTCGTTAATGCGAAAATAAGTCGACAATTCCATCGGGCAGCGCACACCCGCCGGAATATAAACAAACGTGCCATCGGTAAACACCGCCGCATTAAGGCAGGCAAAATAATTGTCGGTGTAAGGCACCACGGTGCCGAGATATTTTTGTATCAACTCAGGATATTCACGCACCGCTTCGGACATAGCGCAAAAAATCACGCCGGCATCCGCCAGATTTTTACGGAACGTGGTAGCAACTGACACACTGTCGAACACCGCATCCACCGCTATGCCTGCCAGCGCTTTCTGTTCTTCCAGCGGAATGCCGAGTTTGTTGTAGGCATCGATCAACTGCGGGTCGATTTCATCCAGGCTTTGAGGGCCATCACCTTTTTTACGCGGAGCGGAATAATACGAGACGGCCTGAAAATCAATTGCCGGATGCTGCACATGCGCCCAGTCGGGATCAACCATGGTCAACCAGTGTCTATAGGCTTTCAGGCGTGAGGCCAGCATCCACTCCGGCTCGTTTTTCTTGGCCGAAATGAACCGAATCGTGTCTTCACTTAGGCCCGGCGCGACGGTATCGGACTCGATATCGGTGACAAAGCCGTGCTCATAGCCGCTGCTGATCAGCTCATCGACTGTTTTCTGGGTAGAACTCATTAAACACCACCTCCGGCAATACTTGAGTAATTTACTCAGGTATTGCCTAGTATGCGCCCGGATCAGAAAATTACAATCTCCCTGACTGTGGGGATTTAGTGGTAATGAGGTCATGACCCTAGTGAGCAGCTAACACGTACACCTTATATTACGCACTATTTCACAGTGGGGGAGGGAGTGGTAACAGGCGCCGATTGCAGTGCCTGTTGTGGAGATTGTTTCTCCATTTCCTGCTTATACACCTTATTAAAGCTGCTAGCCGTAAATCCATTCATACGTGTCTTGCCAATTAATATCACCGGCACATGGGTCCCACCCAACGCCTTGAAATCGATTCGACCTGTTGGGCTCCGCTCTACGTCGTAAGCGGTGTAAGGAATATGATTCTCTCTGAAGTATTTTTCAGCCTTTTTACAATTGCCACACCAGGCAGCGGTGTAAATAACCACCTTGCCATCCTTACCCAGGCGCTCCAGTAACGGCGTAATTTCAACGGCAGTGTAGGTGTTAATTTTTAACTCAACCGTTTCGGTTTTTATGCCATCCACCGGTGTATCACTGAAATGCGATTTGCCCTGATCATCAACCCACTTGTAGATTTCGGCCTGTGCTGTGGCTTGCAGTAAAAATAACAAGATGAAAAGAAGTTGTGATAGTTGGGGGGATTTTTTCATGTTGTTTTTTTGCTGTTTGCTGGAGGAGGTGGTGAGGGGTGAAAAATATTCTGTAGCTGATGTTCCATGTATTTGGTTAGATGGCTGATTTCAATCACAAGCGGCCGCTCAACAATTTGGCATGATCTTCGGCTGCCACCCTGAAGCAGCCAATTTACCGATTGTGATTCTATACGATCAAAACCACTGGCCTCGCGCGAGGCCAGCACATTGCAGGGTTGAGCTTCTTCACTGCAACGCCTCGGTGACAATTTCTTCTATCTCCAACAGTTCGAGCATATGGGCGTCTGCGCCGATTTGATCTCTTAACGCTTCGTGTTGGTATGTACTTTCTGCTGAGATGAAGTACTCCAGAGAACACTTTGCAATCGCATTTGGCAAGTCGAGCGGAACATCTTTAACCATACCGTCACGGCTCCCAATTAACACGCGCTCTCCATCAAGGGGTAAGAAAACGGCATTCAGAATGGTATCGGCATCAAGGAAGGCTTTGTATCTCCTTGATCCCGCTACACTATACAAAACAGCGGAATCGCCGAGGATCATCCGCATGTCGTTTACCTCTGCAATATTGAAGGAGAGTTGCTCGTAACGCTGAACGCGTAATTCAAGTGCAATCGTGCTCTGCAGCACCTTGACATGGCCAGATTTGGTCGCATTCTTCATGATCGTAGGTAGCGCATCGCGTAGTTGCGCTGCAAGTCTTGGAAATTCGGCTCGTTGAGCCTGGATTAGGGTCGGAACTAGAGGCGTGGCGAGCTGGAGAAAGGAATCCAGTTGATTGATAGGAAGCCCGCGTTTCACGAACTCTTCGGCAAAAGCCTTACGAAGGATGGTTGGGTCGCGTTCCAACTTCTTTGTCATGTAGCTGGCAAATGTATTCTCGTCGGACAAAAACTCTAGCAGTTTCGACGCAAGAAGCTCACCAGTCCTTAGAAAACTCTCTCTCAGATGCCTCGTTCGAATTTCTAGATGTGCTATCAGAATAGGAAGCCGCGGATCGCGCAGGAATTCAGGATCACCGGATTTAAGACCTTCAAGCAGTGAACCAAGGGAACCCTCTGCCGAAGTGATTAAGTCATCAGCCGTCGTGTTACCTTCGGTTGTATAGAATTTCCCTTCCACTCCAATGTTGATGATATTCGTATTAAACGGCGCCACACCTTTTCTGTGTACCCACGTGAATACTTTCTCGCCAGAGCGATGGCTAGCGAAGCCCGCTTGAAGGAATCGTGGAATGAAGTGCTGACGAGTGCCAGACATTAAGAGGCCCAACGTTCCGGGTGTGCGGCGCCGGCCACAAAAATATCAGGAAACATGGCGCGCAGTCCCCGGTGTCCGCACAACCTGGAAGTTAGATTTCTAGTCATCATCGCTGAGCCTCTTGAATCCATTAACTTCATTGAGCCTCTGTTCGACCACAGTTTCCGCAGCACTCGCATAGATCACTGGCCAGATGGTTCCGCCACCAGCCCGTTCCCCTGCAACGAAATCAGCCCATGCGTCGCAATAAAGTTGCCAATTTTTCTGAGATTCATCAAATGCAGCAAGTTCCGTGTTATCAAGACGCGACCTAAGCACTTCTACTGCATTTGCAAGCTGTTTGCGTTTTTCGCGGAACGCCTCTCCGGCGGCGATGTTCATATCTGTTTGTGTCAGCGGGGCCTTTGGGTGAATGGTCTCCGAAATAAGCGCATCAGCCGCCTTCAAAAAGGCCACGCAGCTCTCAAAGCACTGCGCAATCTCGTTAGACTTGATCTCGTATGCAGAAGCAATTTCGTGGCAAATGATGTGCCGCAATTCAAA
Source organism: Gammaproteobacteria bacterium (assembly GCA_031421475.1). Taxonomy (GTDB): domain Bacteria; phylum Pseudomonadota; class Gammaproteobacteria; order SZUA-229; family SZUA-229; genus JACPVK01. The sequence continues at coordinate 4,967 of JANOOU010000674.1, forward strand.
GGTTCTAGCCACGTCGGCGAACACGTTGTCTGGTTCTGACAAAATTGGCGCAATCGGTTTACCCATTACCTCGTGCGCCCAACGATCTGTAATGGTACGAAGTGAATTGAGAAATCCTTTGGCAAGCAAACCAGATAGCACTGTTTCGATATGTTCTAAGCGACTTATCTGTATGCTGTGGGCTACCAGCTCGCCAACGGTTATTGTTTTTCCGTGGACCGCCCTAAGCAGGAAGAAATCCAGTTTTAACGACGACGCAGGCTTCTCTGCATTGGTGAGAAATGGCTCTCCCGCATCTATGAGGTCTTTTATAACCATTCGAAAATAACCCTCGATACAGGCGATGAGGGCAACGGGGAAGTAACGAATAAGTTCGGTCTCGTTTTTGTCGTTCACCTTGAATGCTTGCTCGAGAGCGAGCAGCCGCGTTGGAAGTTCTGCCATCGCCGAGTCGAATCGTCGGCGCTGGCGTACGTCTGCAATTTCCTGAATGATGTCTCGTGTGCGGCCCATGGGTCACAGAAATCTAACGTTAAAGCTATAGGGCGCGAGCTGCGGAACTGTGAAGCGTACCATCGAGTGCCTTGTCAGAAGGTGCGTCATTTTTTGATACTGCTTACTAATTGTGATGCTGCTCTTGTAAAATAATATATGGGATTGCCTTTAGAATTGTAATCTTGCACTAATAGATTAAGGCTAACCATTAAAGCCAGATCATCCCTAAAAAGGCGACTCTCTTTGCAAAAAAAATATTTGGGGTCAGACACGATATTTAATACCTCGCCGTTACATCTAACGAACGACTACATTGAAGATTTGCATCGAGTTTAACCATAAATCATGGGCATCTGCAAATAGTCGACTATACCTATCCGCCCATTTCAAGTGAGCGGCTGCAATGCGGTGTAAGCGGAACTCGATAAACATACCACAGACTGCTGCTAATGACTAAAACAGAGTTACACCCACTATCAAGTACTGTGTAAAGAGCTCTTGATTCTGTCAGATAAAGCTCGCGCAGGCTCGATTAGTGCAGCGTCTCGTCCCCGAATGGGAGAGTCGGACACATGTTATTGGTCACCAGCAATCACCGCATGTATATCTCTGCAAACTCGCATACAGAAAATCATTAACGCCATGTTGCAGCAGATTCAATGTAAATACCCAGTACATGACAAGACCAATGCACAATAATAATTATGTTTATCTGCACATCATGTGTAATACGTATCCATCATATCGCCAGCTCGCGTAGGTCCGATTAGCGTAGCGTAATCGGACGCATGTTATTTATCACCGCCAACAACCATTGTTATATATTACAAAAATCGCATACCAGAAAATCATTGCCGTCATGTTGCAACAAAAAAAGTAAAACCCAAGTCACCATTCGTCCGATTACGCTACGCTAATCGGACCTACATATTTTCTGATTTATTGGTTACGTTTTTTATTAAAAGCCTGGCTTTGAATAGAGGCTTTTTCATGGATTTTTTTCAAATCTTGTTTGAGTTTCTGTGCTCTATGTTTTATCCAATGGCTGTAACGACTAATCCCCATTGCAGTGCTGGTATCCAGATAATCTTCTTCAGTTGCCAGACATGCAAAAGCATCGCATAAGAAAGAGCAATTGTCATGTAACTCAACAAAATCGTCATAAAAATTCAACAAGTCGGTTTCAATGGTGGTTTTTATTAATTTTGATGCGTTACTGGACATGGTTCCGTTTCCCGCGAATTAAGTGCAGTAGTTAATATTCCAATTTAACATACTCAGGTTAATATCCCATTTCGGGATATTAACCACTGTATTTATTTCTTGAGATACGGCATTAGGTACCAGAGAGCAATTTCTTCTAATATTAGAGTCAATTGCTCTCTGACACCGGTTTTTCTTCGGAGAGCAAATGCTTGGCTGCCTGGATCAACACATTGGGCAGGTAATCCGTGCGCTCGATCAGCTTGTGGTAACGCGTGATGCCGGCAAACAGGGCAACCTGATCCACGCTGCCGCCATGAAGGCCGCCGCTTGCTCGTGCTTCACCAGCACCGAGAGAATGGGCGAATCAAAGAGCGCGTCGTACGCCGGCAAGCTATGCGAGCCGGGGATGCCGAAAATTCATTTCACACCTAAGTTTTCTAGATATTTAACAAGGAGTTCACTGACTGCTATGTTCATCGGGGCTTTGGTGACAAATGCGAAAAATGAAAATAAAGCAGAAGGATAACGGTACTGGGCCTTGATTGAACCCCGGGCTTGCATCCTGCGATAGTGCGCGACCGGTCGGCTTGGATGTAAATTGGCGGCATCGGAGAAGCGGCGCTGCGCATGTCAGCGCTGTGTTTGTTCTCTAGCATCTGGATTCTATTGAGGAGCGCCAGCAACAAAAGTGGTAGGCCTAGCTTAGAAGAAATGCTATTGATGTGGGGTAATACAGGCGCGCAGGCATTATTTATCAAGTCGCTTTATTTAAACTGTATACCAGCTTAGGATAAGCGGGCATACCGGTCTTCAGTACGGTATCTGCGATCCGTAACACTTTCCAAAAATCTCGGAGGAATAATGATTAAAAATAATGCGGTTTTAAAATTCGGCGCAGCACTCTTGTGCGCTGCAAGTACAGTTGGCATGGCGGATGTAAACACAGCCGCCGACCCGATCGATATGCTGTACAACTTTCAAGCAGTGGGGCAATTTCAAAGCTTTGACGCCAACACCGGCAAATCAACTTACTTGATCAGCGCGACGGGCCGCGCGCCTGTCGTGAAATCAAACGGCGTTGTGCGTCTCCGCAAAGCGGATACCGAAAGCCACACAGTGCTACTCAGCAATGCGGCGATTACGTTTGATCCATTTGATCCGCTGAATCCCTCGCCGGTGGTCAATTTTACTTGCTCAGGTTGCACGCTCAGCTTTCCAGATGGCAGCACGCTGATCTCTGACCCTGCCGTTCCACTTGAAGGTCGCGCACTGTTTGTCTACGGGCCGGTAGCACCGGATCCAAGCAGCCTCATAATGAGTATTCGTATGGCCGGATGCTCGGGGCTGACCGAAGTAGCGGGTGTGGGCAAGTTGGCCGGTAAAGTTGGCTCGATTTGTTTCAACGGGATGTTTAATTTCGATGTGAGCGACCCAACGCAATTTCCGGCGACCATTACGGGTGAATCAAACTGCACGATCGTAATGCATACGCCTGTCTCGATACCTGTTCCGCAGTAATTGAATCGCGATTAGCTTTATAGCCGCCGTACCCGCAAGGGGCGGCGGCTCCGGATGTGAGCGTTGTAAACCGCTATGCTTGATTTCACTATGTCTCACCCAGTTTGGGTACACGCACTCATCTTTTTTGCCGCTTGGCTGTTGTATTGCGTCGTACATTCGCTGCTGGCTTCACTCTGGTTCAAAGGCTGTGTGGCCGCGCGCGCAGGCCAAGGTTTATGTCGGCGTATCGCTTGGCATTCAATGCGATAGCACTTGCTTTACTCCTCCCCATTTTTTGGATGATAGAAGCGTACGCATGGACAACAGTTTGGCAATGGCACGGTATAAGCGCGGGTGTGGATCAACGCCTTGGCCTTATGCGCAGCGCTGGGTTTTGTCTGGCTATTACATTATTGATATCCATTTAGATATGTTTATTTTTTATTTCATTTAATATTTTCATGCCTCTGGCTTGTATGGATTTTTGAAGCTTATTCCAGTTGGCATCATACTCAGTGTGATATGAATAATCTTCATTGCCTCCCGGATACCAGGCTGTAGCTTTTGATTTTACATAGGCAGAATGAACAATGTTTTTAGAGCTGTATATAATTAGTTTTAACGGTTTTTCGTCCAGGCCATCACTTAAGCCAAAATAGGTAAGATAAAATTCAGGCACTCCATCATTATCCGCATCATCTACTAGGCAATAAGGATACTGGAATTCTGGAAAGTAGACCTCGTTACCAAAGTCCTGAAATTTTGCCACTTGTACCAAGCCGCCATGATCTTCAAGCATGAGATAGGCGTAAAGGTTGTGATATTTTATTGTTAATGACTCGTTAGGTTGACCTACCCTGGTTTCTTCTTTAATTTCTTTTTCAAAAAACCAGAAAAAATGTCCCCATGAAGATGAAACTTTAATAATCATTGTTACATTTTTATTGGGATCCCAATATTCTTCGATTATTTCCTGGTAAGCGGCAGTGTCTTTTTTGTAAATATACTGCGATTTTGGTTTGTCTTGTGCCAGGCATGAGCTGCCTTGTAAATATATTAGAATAAATAAAAGCAGTATTTTCATATCATCTTTACAGAGTTAACAGATTTTCCCATACCTGCCTGGTTCCAATGGCGTATGAAAGCCCATAAACCAGGCAAATAAGTGAACTCCAGACTAAAAACCCATCCACCATTTCTGGCTGCATTAGGTAAACGGGAATAAAGGCCAGCCCACGAATCAGATACAGGGCTGAGATAACCACGAGGCCCGCTTTCAGAAATGGCAACCGCCGCATTAAACCCGCGCCTGAAAATGCATACAACGCCCAAACCAATAACACAACAGCAATAGCTCCTGTGAGCACGGCCGGATACCATGAACCACTTTCCGCCATCGACGCAAGCTCTTCGCCTGCACCAAAGAAGCGATACCATTGAGCGCCGCCAATGATAATCGCCACATGCAATAATGCTGCGACACCACTCAGTACTCCCGCGAACAGTAAAAGCTTGTTGGTTTTTTTCATATTAAGATCACCTTGATACACAACATGACTGTAGAAATTCAGTCGTCAATTAGCAAGCGGGAACCACAGCAATATAAGCCTGCGTGCGAGCAACTACCCTTTCGAGACCTACTTGTTAATCATGGATTTTTTTCATACGTTGAACCTAAATATCTATTTTTTCCAATGCCCCTTCTTTAAATTCCATTTATACAGATATTTTGCAAAAATATTGTAAGCGGCATTCAACAGCGGCTTAATAAAAGGCAGTGAAATTATTTTTGCTTTCCAGCGTTCATTGGATGTCTGCTGCCAGATAGCGTGAAAAGCTTCCATACCAATTTTTAAGTTCCCATTCCCATCGAGCACATGCAGGCGTTCTCGAACGAATTCAAGGTCTGATGATATTTCATTGACCGCATTTGAGTCGGTATTGACATCCACCCATTGAATTGCACATGTACTCATTTTATCTTTTTGTGCAGAAATACCGGCATTGCAAACTGGACACGCACTATTGTAATAAACCTTTATTTCATCAGATTTAATGTTCATAGTATTCCCGTTATAATTCTTTGGTAAATTATATTCAGTGCCAATGCGGTTAAGAACGAACAGCATAACCCATGTACGATATATCAAGATCCTTGCTCTCTGTAAGTATTAGCTTACTTCCTAGTTCCGCATAACTGATTCGACCAAGCTTTTGGCGTACAAAATGCAACAGCCCTTTTACAGGATTAATTTTGAGAGACAGCCCCGTCATTTCTGAATTAATTAACCCACTTTTTTCAAAACTATTTGAAAGCTCGTCAGGTCGAATAAATTTCTCCCACACATGAACATCGTTAGGCATAAATCGAGTTAATGGCCATTCTTGTGCAAACTTTATTGCGATCAATTTACTTTTAATAGTTCTATTTATTGTATCGTAAAAAAGAATACCACCAGGTTTTAGCACGCGAGCTATCTCGCTAATTACAGTATCAATATCAGCCACATGTTCCAGCACATCACAGCAGCAAACCATGTCATATTGCTGTGACTCGAAAGGCATATTCTCACCGTTTCCCTCAACGTAATTAATCCTAAGGCCTAACAATTTTGCATGCGCTCGTGCTGCATTTAATGTAGGCAGAGAAGGATCTATCCCTGTCACCGCGCAGCCTATCGAAGCAAATTGCTCTGACAGAAATCCACCCCCACAACCAACATCCAGAACAGACAAGTTGTCAGGGTTAAGCCTCAATTTTTTCACCATAGTATGGTGAAAATATCCAAACCGCGGTGGATTAACAGATGTTCTTAACATGGCCATAAAACCATCTTTGTTCCACCACGTATCATGGATGTGGTTATAGATATCATTATTTACTGTTTTCATAATTCCTCCATTTATAGTGATATTGACAGCTTATTTTTTCTTTTTGGCAGAGGCCTTGTTTTCACGCTTTAAAGGGCCGCCAACAGGACAAAATGTAGTCAGAAAATCATGTAATTTTCCAAGCAAATTATCTTCGGCCAAGCTGTAAACAACGTACTGGCCCTGCCTCTCACTCTTCACCAGACCTGCATTTTCAAGTACCTTAAGGTGCTTTGACAACGCAGGCTTACTCATATCAAAACGTTCCGCAATGGCACCTGCCGTCAGAGATGTGTTGGACAGATAAGCCAGAATTTTCCGGCGAGGCGTCGAGGCTAGCGCTTCAAATACACGGTCAATGTTCATATATATATTTAACTAATTAGCTAATTAGTTAGGATGGTAACAAGGGATTGTCTTTATTGCAACTGCAATTTACTGGCAAGCCGGGGTTAAATGGACACCAGCAGTTACTTATACTAATTCGCAATAATGAGTGTTTTAGTAGGCCCGTCTCTACCAACCGGGGTCAGAACGAGTAGCGGCATTTTTGCTTTCGGGGCATGTTACAGTCAGGCGGTTATCTATCCAGATCTAAAAATGATGCCTCCATATTTTTAGTGAACGGGCCAGACGAAAACCAAGCACCACAAACAATGCAACCGCAAAAGGAATATACAGCGGTTCTTTCAACGCCCTAGGTACATAACTCTGAGCGAAAACAATCCACACGTAATAAGAACCAAAGGTATGCAGCCAGTTCCAGCGCTGCTGCCCCAGCCACTGCTTTGGAGCAGCGAAAGAAGTAATACTCATAGCCAGAATAAAAAAATAAGCGAGCCCACCACCTACAAGCGTAAGCCAATCCAGCTGATTCAAAAATGGATAGGGGAACATGAAAGCGAGCACAATTAACGCAAGCAGATGATTGGCATGCGAGACAGCGAATGAAACGCCGAGGTAGCGTCGATTGCTAAGCAGCCATGCCGACCAACTGCGGCGAAAAAACACCTGAAGACTTGATGCGGAAAAAGCCAATAAGAAAAGCACCAGTGACGTGCGCGCCGTGCTGCGCACGAAGGTGCGAATAGCCTCTTCGGTGAAACCCTGCAAAACCACAATCATGACCGCCACAACCACCAGGCCAAAAAATACAAAACCTGTAATTCTCCATCCTTCTATTCGCATACCCCCACCTATTGTTGTTGCATCCAACGGCCTAACATAACGTTCAATCTGTAAGCTGAAAGTATTATGACAGTCGCAGTACGGCCCGGCTACGAGTATTATGTTTGCCTGCCATTGCGTCGGAATATAAACATGTCACTTGCTTTTATTTCACATCCGCTCTGTTTCAAACACGAGATGGGCGCTCTACATCCAGAATCGCCTGCACGTTTGTATGCCATAGAAAATCAATTAATCGCCGCAGGTGTGATGGATCATCTGCAGCGGTATGAATCGCCGGTGGCAACGCGTGAACAATTATTGCGTGTGCACGCCTCTGAATACATCGATGATATAACAGCCCATGTACCGAAGCAGGGGCACGTGCAGCTTGATGTGGACACATTAATGAATCCGTTCAGTTATCAGGCTGCATTACATGCAGCCGGTGCGGTGGTGCTGGGAGTGGATCTCGTCATGACAAATAAAGTGTTGAATGTTTTTTGTAATGTGCGACCTCCCGGGCATCATGCGGAACGGGCACGCTCTATGGGCTTTTGTATCTTTAATAATGTGGCAATAGGCGCGGCGCATGCGCTTGCGCAATACGGTTTGCAGCGTGTAGCGATTCTTGATTTTGATGTACACCATGGCAATGGCACCGAAGACATGTTTTCCGATGAACCTCGCGTCATGTTGTGCTCCACATTTCAGCATCCATTTTATCCACATAGCGGTGCTGACAGCGGCAATGATCACATCATTAACGTGCCGCTGGCGGCCGGCAGCAACGGAAAAATATTTCGTGATGCAGTGACCGGGCACTGGTTGCCGGCGTTGAAGAAATATCAGCCACAATTAATTCTAATATCAGCCGGATTCGATGCGCATGTTGAAGATGACATGGCAAGAATGGCATTAACCGAAGCAGATTACGCTTGGGTCACTCAGGAAATTAAAAATATTGCCGATGAATTTTCGCAGGGGCGCATTGTTTCAACACTGGAAGGTGGTTACGCTTTATCGGCACTGGGATGGAGTGTGCTGGCGCATGTGAAAGTGCTGGGTAATTTGTGAAGTGTAATCCTGTTAGATATAAACCCACACCAGGTAGACGCTGAAAATTTCTAACTCGCAAATCAATTCGCCCAAACTTGTTCAGAAGCTCCTTAAAGGGCTGCGACATCAATACCAGTAAATTAAGAATGTAGGTGCGACAAAATCGCCAGGAGCGATTTTGAATGCCAGCCCCGAAGGGGTGAGGCATAGGATGTGCCGAATAATTTATTCGCACAAAGGTGCCATTAAACAGGACATTGTCCGAATAAATTCGGACCTACAAAAGCACTCAGCACCCTTAACTTACCGGCATTGGCTACGACCTCTTTAATTTGTGCTAGCAAAACACAAGACCTGTCCCCGATATTCCTTAACAATTTTTACTTTGTGATAGCGCAAGCTCCCAAAATATTGCAGAACCATAGCTCAGGCGGCAGTGCTGCCTGAAACTATAACAAGGTAAACTGCCGGTGTTCATTCAATAAAACCCGGAGTACAATCATGAATAACATCCTTTGCCTTGTCGAAAGTAAGAATCAACTGTTTAATACCTGGCAATACGAGTTAACACCCTATCTAAAGGACTCTAACGCTTATGGCAATATCTATTTTGCGCGTTATTTTGAATGGCAGGGATTATGCCGGGAAAAGTGGTTCAGTGAATGCGTCTGCCATAACATGTTCGATCTTAAAGGATCACTTGTAACACGATCAGCCGCCAATGATTATATTGCATCTATCTTTCCATTTCAGAAGATTCGATGCCTGTTAAACACGCAACATATCAAAGCTGCTTCGTTTGATCTGGTGTTTCGATTCTATGATCTGGAGTCCAATAAGCTACTTTCAATGGGGCGACAGAAAATTGCACTTATAAATTCTGAAAGTAAAAAACCTGTGCGATTTCCAAAAGAAATTCTGGACAAGGTCAGGTTCTATGTTACAGAATGCATGAATGACACTCACTAATATTAATTAATTATTGACTCTGGTTGTGTACAGCGGCGCAGGCTCGCAATCAGAGTTATATGAAAACCTTGCATGATTTACTCCATATTCCCAGCCGCAGTTGCATTGTATTTCCTGATTGCCGGGCTTGTTGTCAATTTCAAATTCAGCAGACATAGCTCACATTTTGCATTTATTGCACTTTGCGCCACTACATTTGTATGGCAGTTCACCTGGGCCATATTGTTTCAGGTAAATGACCCGGCCATTGCGGATGTACTGATCAAAATTGGTTACTTACTTATTGTTTTTCTGCCCACCAGCATTTATCACTTTCTTGCAGAAATCGCCAATATTCATAGCGAAAGGAAATACGTTTATTACTCTTACGTCATGGCGGGCATTTTTGCTATTTTCATTATCTTCACCGACATGTTTGTGTCGGGTCACTACAGCTATTTTTTTGGTTTTTATCCCAAAGCTGGTGAACTACACCCACTGCATGTTGTACAAACTATCATTGTAACCACGAGAGGATTGTACCTGATATATAAAAAGCAGAAAGAAGCTATTGGCCTTTTCAGGGAACAGCTGCGTTACTGCCTGATCAGCTTGCTGATTTACACTTTCGCTGCCGTAGACTATTTATGCAATTATGGCATCGAGTTTTATCCTCCCGGCATTATTTTCATTACTATTGGACTCAGCATCTTTCTCTACGCATTATTAAAAAAAGAGTTAATGACAAATCTTCATCAGGTGCTGACCCGTGAGCATGAAAAAAAAATCAGCCTGTTGAAAGCACTGGCAGCGAATATTGCTCATGAATTACGCACACCCCTAGCGACGATTTATATGGACGCAAAAATCATCAGCCCCTATATTCCAGACAATCTAAGCAAAAATATATTAAAAACAATTCGTCAGGCTAATTTTACAATTGATATGCTGCTGGCCAACTTGCATTCGGATAAATTAGATTCAAATGATTATGGAATCTATTCAATTAAAGCGTGTATAGACGAAGCCATATCGAGCTATCCTTTTCAAAAAGTTGAGAAGGACAAGATCAATTACATAGAATCCGCAGACTTTGACTTTTACGGCTCAGACGTTTTGTTTATTTATGTCATTTATAATTTGCTGAAAAATGCATTGTATTCAACTTCCAGAGCAATGAAAGGACACATTGAAATTTTTCTGGATCACGAGGATAATATGAATCGCCTTTATTTCAGGGACACGGGTAGCGGAATTTCTAAACAGGATCTGCCTTATGTATTTGACAATTTTTACAGCAGCAAACCTGCAGGTGTGGGTCACGGCCTTGGTCTGGGCTTCTGCGACCGCGTCATGAACAGCTTTGGCGGAAGTATCGAATTAAATTCACAGGAAGGGGACTATTGTGAATTTATTTTGCGCTTTCCAGAGATAGAGAAATAATGAATAACCTGTTTCCTTATTATCACCCCACTAAAGTCATATTAATTGACGATGACATCAGCTTTCTCGATAGCCTCAGCAGACATATAGATAAAGAAACTCTGTTCAAATGTTATGCTGACGTTATAGAAGCGCTATCTGACATTAATACACTACACCATCCCGGTATCTATGAATCCTGCCGCGGCATACCAACGGACGAGGTCGGCTCTGTGTCAACACAACTGGTTCCCTGGGATTTTTCTAGCCTTAAGGAGGAAGCACTCAATGCCTACAGATTCCACGAAACATCCGTCGTTGTAGTCGATTATTTAATGCCCTCTATTAACGGTCTTGAGTTGTGTAGCAGGATCCAGAGACCCGAAATAAGAAAAATATTGCTAACCGGTGTGTTCGATACCAGCGATGCCATCAATGCACTAAATGACGGTATCATCTGTGGTTATTTAAACAAAAACGATATAAACCTCAGCGAAAAACTGAATAACATAATACAAAAGCAACAACAGGCTTATTTTCACGAAATCAGCAAACGTTTTTATTGCTCAGGTGCAGATATTCCTGATTTTATGTTCGAAGATGCATTTGCAGATTATTTCTCGGTGATATGCCGAGACAACAATATCCAGGAATACTACCTGACAACAGAACCCAACGGGTTTGTACTATTTGGTGAAAATAAACATGACTACTACAGGCTGCTTGTTTATGCCACGGAAGATATTCGGGCACAGTGGGAAATCGCCGAAAGCCAGTATGCACCTGCGGAGCTCGTTAAAAAACTTGCTGTGTCCGATGTAATACCGGATTTCTGGAAAACATCAGGCACTTATGATCCAGCATATGCCGGCAACTGGCAAAATTTTGTATTCAAGCCCAGCAAAATCATTCACGGCACAAGGCAGACTTATTACTGTCATCTACAATACAGACCTCCTGCCTATAAGAACTTCAGTAACAGCATGACGGATTTAATTACTTCCAGACAAGAGATGCTCAATAACGGATAGCAATATCCACCGCGATATCATTGAAGGACTCCGAATCGAATGGCACTTACTTACTAATAAGTCAGATGAAAAGAATACCATTCAAACAAAATAATGAAGTATTAAATCCAGCGTCATTCCGGCAGGGATTGCCGGAATCCAGGTCACAGGGACGTGACGTCGCTCATCCTCCATGGATTCTGAACCCCGGCAATCCCCCGGCAATCCCTGCCGGGGCAGGCTCTGCCGGGGCGACGACGTATTCTTAACGTGCCGGTATGGGTGTGTATCCTTTTCAAGTGTTCCGGTAGTAAGCTTCTTCAGATGACCTTTTTTCTTCACCAACGCCCTCG
>JANOOU010000675.1:0-1632 GCA_031421475.1 Gammaproteobacteria bacterium
CCTAGTGACGACCAAATACAATCCGGCACGCACCTGGACGCCGGAAAATGCAGTTGGCATTGGTGGCGCTTACATGTGCGTGTACGGCATGGAAGGTCCGGGCGGTTATCAGTTTGTTGGCCGCACCGTGCAAATGTGGAATCGTTTTCAGCAAACTGCGGACTTCACTGACAATAAACAATGGTTGCTGCGTTTCTTTGACCAGATTCGTTTTTACGAAGTCAGCGCCGAAGAGTTGCTTACATTACGCGATGATTTTGTACAAGGCCAATTCAGGCTGCGCGTTGAACCTACAATATTAAAACTCGCTGACTACCGTAAATTTTTACACGACAATGCCAGCAGTATTTCAACATTTAAACAAACCCAGCAAGCGTCATTTGAAACCGAGCGTGAACGCTGGGAAAAAAGTGGACAGGCGCATTACACTGCCGACCCGACCGGTGATGCCGCCAGTAGCGATGCTGCCATTGATATTCCGCACGGCTGCATGGCTATTGCGTCACCCATTACCGGCAGTGTCTGGCAAATAAAAGTGAAAGCAGGCGATCGCATCAACATCGGCCAGGATGTGATTGTGGTTGAAGCCATGAAAATGGAAATTACAATCGAAGCCGACAGCGCGGGTGAAGTTGTTGACGTGCTCTGCGCCCAGGGTAGTTCGATAGGTGCCGGACAGGCATTGCTTATAGTGCGGCTAACAGAAGAATAATTATCATGACAAAAATTGAATCTCTCGACATCGCCACACTGCTCGCCGGTTATCGCAACCGGCAATTCACACCACGCGATGTTATCGAAATATTACTTGAACGTATCACACGCGCGCCACAACAACAGGTGTGGATTACGCGCATCGATACAGCGCAACTATTTAACTATATAGCGGCGCTGGAACATAAATCACCCGATACCTTACCACTCTACGGCATTCCCTTTGCCATTAAAGATAATATTGATCTCGCCAATATTCCTACAACCGCTGCCTGCCCTGCGCACAGCTACATACCGCAACAGTCCGCTTATGTGGTGCAGCGTTTGATGGATGCCGGTGCCATACCCATCGGCAAAACCAATCTTGATCAATTTGCTACCGGGCTGGTTGGTACACGTTCACCCTATGGTGCTTGCCAGAATGTTTTTAACGACGAATATATTTCCGGTGGCTCCAGTTCCGGTTCTGCGGTAGCACTGGCAACCGGGCTGGTCAGTTTTTCACTGGGTACAGACACCGCCGGTTCCGGACGTGTGCCAGCAGCATTTAATAATCTGATTGGATTAAAACCCACGCGCGGCATCCTCAGCACTGCCGGCGTGGTACCGGCATGCCGCTCACTGGACACCATTTCAATTTTTGCATTAACCTGTGCCGATGCAGCACACGTACTGGACATTGTAAACATATTCGATGATCAAGATGCCTATGCACGCCCTAATACAAACGTACCGCAATTTTCGGCCCTGCAATTTCGTTTTGGTGTACCCGCCGCCCACTCACTAAATTTTTTTGGTGATGCAGAATACGAAAAATTATTTCATGCCAGTGTTGCTCAACTCGAAGCACTGGGTGGCACGCGTATTGAAATCGATTTCGAACCATTTTTACAAACCGCGCGTTTACTCTACGAAGGC
>JANOOU010000676.1:0-1561 GCA_031421475.1 Gammaproteobacteria bacterium
TTGAGAAATTTTCTTGAGATAAATGCCTGATGTGAAGTCGCAAAGGATGCGAAGTTGAATAAGAATAGTGAGCAAGAATAGTTTGAAGTGATGGGTGCTGCTATTGAAGTGCACCGCCAGCCTGGGCCGGGATTACTGATAAATTTTATTTCGCCGCAGCTAAAAAATGGCATTCAGCGAATTGTGAATAACTTGTAACAATTTGGCGCCTTTGCGCCAAAAGCAGGATTAAATTATGGATATGCAATTAGCAATTAAAGCCGTAACTGAAAGAAGCGATTTATCACATTCACAGATGACGGATGTTATGAATCTTATTATGACTGGGCGGGCAACACCGACGCAGATTGCTGGCTTTTTAATTGGCTTGCGCATGAAGGGTGAAACAGTAGACGAGATCACCGCTGCTGCGCGTGTTATGCGTGAGCTGTCAACCAAAGTTTCGGTGCCGCTAGATCATTTGGTTGATACCTGTGGTACGGGTGGTGATGCGTCGGGAAGTTTTAATATCTCAACTGCATCTGCATTTGTGGCAGCAGCAGCGGGTGCGCGGGTGGCAAAACACGGTAATCGTTCGGTATCCAGTAAATCCGGCAGTGCAGATGTGCTGGAAGCGGCGGGCGTTAATCTGGATCTTGCGCCGGACAAAGTGGGTGAATGCATTAAGAATATTGGCGTGGGATTTTTGTTTGCCGTGAAACATCACAGCGCCATGAAACACGCGATTGGGCCAAGAAAAGAAATAGGTGTACGTACCATTTTTAATATTCTTGGACCTTTGACGAATCCTGCTGCGGCACCTAACCAGGTAATAGGTGTGTTTAGCAAGCAATGGCTTGAGCCTTTGGCGCAGGTGTTGCAGCAACTGGGCAGTCGTCACGTTATGGTGGTGCATGCCGAAGATGGGATGGATGAGATCAGTATTGGTAGTGAAACCCGGGTGGCAGAGCTGAAGAATGGCGCTATTAAAACGTATACCGTAAGACCTGAGGATTTTTCCATGCAGCGGGCCAGTCTTGATACTTTGAAAGCAGCTGACGCACATGCCAGTCTTGAAATTATAAAATTGGTTTTGAGTAACAAACCGGGTGCGGCTAGAGATATTGTTTGTCTGAATGCGGGTGCGGCTATATATGTCTCGGGTATTGTGAATACACTTGCTGAAGGTGTTGAAAAAGCAAAAACAGTCATTGCTAACGGCAGTGCGCTGCATAAAATGGATGCACTTGTTAAATATTCGAAGAGTTTCCAGTAGCGTTTCATGTCCAGTTCTACACCCGATATCCTAAAAAAAATTCTCCAGCGTAAGCATGAAGAAATTGCTGAACGCTCGCGCATAACCCCTCTGGCGCAATTAAAAATGATGGCGCAATCGGCATCAGCTCCGCGAGGTTTTATTGATTCTGTTGCAACAAAAATCAAGCAAGGTAAGCCGGCTATCATTGCCGAAATAAAAAAAGCATCACCCAGCAAGGGTGTAATGCGTGAAGATTTTGCCCCGGTCGATATTGCAAAAAGTTACGAACAGCATGGTGCGGCCTGTTTGTCTGTATTAACAGAC
>JANOOU010000677.1:0-2693 GCA_031421475.1 Gammaproteobacteria bacterium
GTAGGTCAGATTAGCGTAGCGTAATCTGACGCATGATCTTTTGTATCGCAACTACGCCAGCTCATGACAATACCGCCATTACATTTAACCTCTTTGTCATATCAAGCTTGGCGCGCATAAAATGCACGTTTCACACACAAATTCTGCTTTATTCCATAAATTTTTTTAATACTCCATATACGTAGTCGTTATCAAATACACAAAATGTTATTAAATTGTGATAACTCCTGAATTGACTTGCGCACGCATGCAGGGCATCGTCTATCACGCAATCGCGACGGTATCTGGTTGCCCACTTTCTTACCCTCACTATCAAAATTTAAGGATATTAAATATGAAAAATACTATTGTAAAAATCGGCGGATGGGCGCTGTTGTGCTGCTCTTTCACGGCCAGCGCCGCCATTGTTGACTTCCAGGTTCCTTTATATAGCTCTGGCGATCCAGATGGCTATGGCAACGCAACATTATCCATTGATGATCAGGCGCTGACAGTCAGCTGGAATTTCAGCGTCTACAACATCGAACCCATCACTGCAGCACATATTCATGTCGGCGCTGTCGGTACTAACGGTCCTGTTGTAGTGGATTTTAGCGCCCAGCTCTCGGGCGCGAATCTGTATGATGGCGATCTGACGAATGTGTTGCTCAACCCGTCAAATTATTACATCAACCTGCATAACAGCGTTTATCCTAGTGGCGCCATTCGTGGCCAGCTAGGCTCGCCGGTTCCAGTGCCAGCCGCATTGCCATTGCTGCTGTCTGGTTTGGGAATGTTTGCCTGGACAAGAAAACGCCGTATTAAGTAAGACGCCTCAAAAAATACTTAGCCGGCGATCGCCGGTTAAGTGCCTACCAAAAAATCTGCTCATTACCCGCATCAAATCATCCCGATAATAAATCAGCAGCCCGCGTAGGCCAGATTAGCGTAGCGTCTCGTCCCCGCACGGGGGAATTTGACGCATGATCTTGGAGTGTTATTCTCGATTTTAAAAACGGGAAAAATCATCCATAAAACATTTCCGCTGTGTAATATCAAGCCTATCGCGAACTAAATGCTCGCTTCACTCAAAAAACCCGCTTTATTCCATAAATTTTTTTAATATGCGAAATTACGGGAGTCGCTAACAAATACACGAAATATTATTGAATTGTGGTAAATCTTGAATTGACTTATGCACATCCCCAGCGCATCGTTTGCCTCGCAATCGCGCTGATAACTGGTTGCTCACACTCTTACCCTCACTATCAAAATGTAAGGATATTCAATATGAAAAATACTATTGTAAAAATCTGTGGATGGACGCTGTTGTGCTGCTCTTTCACAGCCAGCGCCGCCATTGTTGACTTCCAGGTTGTTTTATCTAGCTCGGGTGATGCAGATGGCTATGGCAACGCAACATTATCCATTGATGATCAAGCGCTGACAGCCAGCTGGAATTTCAGTGTCTACAACATCGAATTGCCACTCACCGCTGCACATATTCATGTCGGCGCTGCCGGGACTAACGGTCCTCTTGTTGTGAATTTTGGCGACCAACTCTCGGGCGCGAATCTGTATGATGTCGATCTGGCCAGTGTGTTGCTCAACCCATCAAATTATTACATCAACCTACATAACAGCACATATCCTTCTGGTATTGGCGCCCTTCGTGGTCAGCTGGGTTCACCGGTGCCGGTGCCAGCCGCATTGCCATTGCTGCTGTCGGGTTTGGGAATGTTTGCCTGGACAAGAAAACGCCGTATGAAATAAGACGCCTCAAAAAAATACTTAACCGGCGATCGACGCCGGTTAAGTGCCTACCAAAAACTCAGCTCATTACCTGCATTAAATCATCCCGATAATAAATCAGCAGCACCACGCCGAACACAATGCGATACCAGGCAAACACCACAAAACTATGGTGTGCCACAAACTTCAGCAAGGCACGTATCGCCACAAACGCACTGATAAACGCTGTGATAAATCCCACGGCAAACATTTGCAAA
Organism: Gammaproteobacteria bacterium; assembly: GCA_031421475.1. Taxonomy (GTDB): domain Bacteria; phylum Pseudomonadota; class Gammaproteobacteria; order SZUA-229; family SZUA-229; genus JACPVK01. The sequence continues at coordinate 1,989 of JANOOU010000677.1, forward strand.
TCGGTGGCTGATAAAATATCCCAGTGTTTGTAGGTAGAATAAAATGTCGCCGCAAACATGATCGGAATAGCGAGAAAAAACGAAAACTCGGTGGCCGCCTGCCGCGACATACCAAAAAACAAGCCACCCATAATGGTGGAACCGGAACGTGACATGCCGGGTATCAACGAAAAACATTGCACCAATCCAACCTTCATGGCATCGATTGCGGACATATCATCCACCTGCTGAATGCGCACGGTGTGCTGACGTTTTTCAATCCAGAAAATAACAAAACCACCCACTATGAATGCAATGGCTACAACCAGTGGATTAAACAGATGCTCATTGATGGCTTTGAGAAACAGCAAGCCCATCACCGCCGCCGGAATAAAGGCTATGCCCAGATTGATAACAAATTTTTGCGCGGCTTTGTCGTGGGCAACGCCGCCAGCGACTTTGAGTAAACGCACACGGTATTCCCAGCAGACAGCGAGTCTGGCGCCCAGCTGTATGACTATTGCGAACACCTTGCCGACATCATTGTTAATACCCAGCAAATCACTGGCGATGATGAGATGGCCAGTGCTGGAGATCGGCAGAAATTCGGTAAGCCCTTCAACGATGCCGAGAATGAAAGCCTTGAATAGAATAATCAGATCCATGAGTCACGCTTATTGGTTATAAAGTGGCGGCGACCATAAAGGAAAAAACCCATCGGGTAAA
>JANOOU010000678.1:0-1640 GCA_031421475.1 Gammaproteobacteria bacterium
CGGTCGTTGGGAGTCGTTGCCAGGGACTCGAAGGGACGCATTGGCAGCTACTTGTTCGATGCTCTGACCGGTGAGATCTCTTCGGACCCCAGCGGCCTTGATCCCAACTGGGCCGTGGCGAACCGATAGAAGACACCGGACGTGTGTTATCGAGCATGGTAGACGCCATTATGGTGCGCACCTTTGAGCATGAAAAAATTACCCGCCTGGCGGCACACTCACGTGTACCGGTTATTAACGGCCTTACCGACTGGGAACACCCCTGCCAGTTACTGGCGGATATGCAAACCTGGCTGGAACATCGTGGTGATATGCGTGGCCGCACCGTGGCCTGGGTGGGTGATGGCAACAATATGTGCAACTCGTACATCCATGCCGCTATGCAGCTGGATTTCAAACTAAATATCGCCTGCCCGGAAGGCTATGATCCCGATGCTGAATTAATACAAGTCGCCAACGATCGCGTACGCATTGTGCGTGACCCACGTGAAGCCTGCCGTGACGCCGACCTGATCGTTACCGATGTCTGGGCGAGCATGGGGCAGGAAGAAGAACAAAAAATACGTGCCCAGGCGTTTGTCGGCTATCAAGTAAACGGCAGCTTGATGGCACTGGCCAAAAAAGACGCCCTGTTTATGCATTGTTTGCCGGCACATCGCGGCGAGGAAGTCAGTGCCGAGGTTATAGATGGCCCGCAAAGCGTGGTCTGGGACGAAGCTGAAAATCGGTTACACGCTCAAAAAGCCTTGCTGGAATTTTTACTAGCGCCACGCTAATCACGTTCACATCCGCAGCAAGACCCTTCGCAAGCAATTCAGATGATCTGGCGGGAGGCACGGTACTCAAGATACTGCTTTAGAACCATGTTTGAATCGCGCGCAAATTCCACAAACCTGAAAGCAATACCATAAACATCGCGATCACCGATCATGATTGAACGCACCACTTCTGCTTTAACATAGACACGCTGAAAATTATTGGCAAAAGATAAATCAAATACTAGCGGGAATACTTTACCCGGCTCTGCCGAAGCTGCATATTCAACATAAACACCCGTGCTTGAAATATCCACCGCCATTGTTTTTATCAACTCACCCGAACTGAGCCGGATATGTACGACAAGGTTCAGCCGGTAACGCGGGTGACGGCGATGCTCACTCTCCCGCCGCCGGGCATTATCTTGCTTTAACAGATCTAATGGCTGCGCCATAATATTCTCCGGTAATTGACGACTGAACCTGTTCATGTCTGCAAGGCTTGCATACAATAACGCCCCTTGATGTTGTATTGAGATACGCTGCGTTCATGAATTGTTTATCCAGACTTCTGCCCGGCCTGCTACTTTGGCCGAGCCTGTTATTGGCAGAAGCCCCGGCTGAACCGGAAACACGCTGGCAAATTTGCCCTCAAACCAGCAGCGGGTTTTACCAGTATAGTCCGCCGCCGGTATTTGCCGACGACCAAAAAGGAGCCACACGGATCAGTGCGTCCGAAGTAGAAAGCAGCGCCTCCAGTATCAGCACCTTCACCGGCGATGTACTCATTGAACGTGATGGCTTACGCCTGCAAGCTAATCGCGTTATTTATAACAAACCGGAACAAACCGTTACTATCGACAGCAAATTGCACATCGATGCGGA
>JANOOU010000679.1:0-3084 GCA_031421475.1 Gammaproteobacteria bacterium
CCGGGATAGGGTGGCCGTGAACCACTAGCGGTGTATCCAATCGTGGCTGACTTGCAGCCCAATGGTCCAAGAATATAGTCACGGCAGATACGGTCAAGTTCAGCGGTGCTGATGCCGGCCTTAACGTGTTCTTCAATCATGATAAGAACTTGTGCGGCAGCTTGACCGGCTGCGCGCATGGCATCGCGTTCGGCTGAATTCTTGATTGTGATACCGCTATTGTGTTGCGATGAATCCATAAAATAACCACTCAAAGTAAATCGGTCTGTTAGCAATGCCATTACGTTAAGGTCACCGCGTGCTTTGTAGGTTCGAATAAATTCGAACCTACAAAAGCCTGAAATCCCCTTAATGTAAGGCAGCGTTGAGTCTGTTAGGTAGTAAGGTCTCTCAATCGAATGGCACCTACTTGAGGATATTTTCAACTGCCTCTGAAGGAATAATAACCAAACATTTTTCTTTTACAATAACAAGCGCGCCGAGGCAAGCTGACCCAGGATGAGTTTGCCCGTAAGGGAACCAAAGCATTGTCCGCAGATTACGCAGATGGTATTAATCAGTCACGTAGATACTCTATCGTAAAAAACAGGTTGTTTTACAATAGAGTATCTACGTGAATTTACCAGTATTGGGTTCAGCCCGGTTTATTCATGTAGTGGCTAACAAGAGACGCTTGTAATTATATAGCGTCTCATATTAGTAAGTGAGTGCTTATTTGAGAACGGTGACTCCAAATGGATTATCGATTGCAATTAACCATTGCCCATCAGCCTGTCGGCGCAGCACGTCAGATGATGTCCCTTCCATTAGCACTGCAGAACCATCCGCTGCAACACCCGTTGCCTTCCATTTGGATATAAACAATGCGGTATCGCTGGTTTGAATAATTTTTTGTGATTCCGGAGTAATCAGGATTTTCATCGCAATATATCCGGCAAAGGCTTCGCGTATGGCCTGGGTTCCGGTGGCCAATTTTCCAGGTTCTACAACAACTGTGGCACCGGGTTCGTAACAGGCCATGACTGCTTCCAGATCGCCCTGATTAACAGCGGTGAGTAATAGATTAATTCGGTCTTCCGGCTTTGATGCGTGAGATTTTTTTTCAGAGATTGAGGCATTGGTTTTGTGGTGGGTTTCGCGCTCTGTTAGCGTGGAGCAGCCTGCTAAAACAGCCATGAGTGTAATAATGAGAAATTTAGTGAGTTGTAGCATTTTTTATTTCCTTTGGTAGTGGGTTAGTACATTTTACGTGACACTACTGACAACGTGTTGTCAGTAGTGTTTTGTGATGGGCGGGTGTACCGGTTGACCAGAGGGTGCTGATTCACCAGCACCGGAGGAAACTATAACCCAACATTTATCTTTGACAATGGATGAGTTTGCCCATAAGAGAACCAAAGCGTTGTCCGCAGATTACGCAGATTTTCACAGATTATGGCGGAAATAATCTGCGTGCATCTGCGTAATCAGCGGATGGTATTAATCGGTCACGTAGGGCGCAATAAGCAACGCGCATTGCGCCGGATTCAATCATCATAAGGCAAGGTATCGTTGCCCATGTCACCTGCCCAGTTTTCAGCATACACGCCATTTAAAACCAGCCGATGAAATGTTGAATAAGACCAATCACGCACACGTGAAACCAGGCCGTGATTTACCGGGTTTATGTGGATGTAATCCAGGTGCCCCCACCATTCATGTACCACTAATACAGCGGGTCGTTTGCCGGTAATGGCATCGTCATATGCCAGATAGCTTTTCAACGTGGTATCGCCAGCCTTGTAACTGACGTCTTCGCCTTTAATAGCGGCTTCGGTGCTCAAGCTCAGTAGCCAGATTAAAAGCAAACCGGATCTGTGTTTCATCATTTTTACTCCATGTGTTGTGGGGAATGGGAGTGTAGAAGGGCGGGCGTAGCGGTATCTACCCATTAGTCAACAGTGATAAAAGTACCCAATTCCTGATTATGAAATTGTGTAAGGGTTGCCAACTTTAGTTCTGCTTTTGTTGGTAAATTTTACAGTTTTCAACCTAAAAACATCCGGAAAAAGTATTGGGATTTTGGCAACTTGATGATTGTTAATGAACAGAGCCAGGTTGGTACCATAGTTGCTAACTTTCTCGTACCAAAATTAAGTGATTATTTACAGATTCAGAGGGGATGTAATGATTAGATCAATGACCTTACAAAACATAAGCTTGGGCATGTTGTTGTGTGTTGCAAGTCACACAGCGAGCGCGGCTTCGGTTTCTTACTATCTTGACACCAATAACGTTGGGCTGGCACAGACCAACTACCTTCAGGTTACGATCAGTGACGGCCTGGTTGCGGGTGATATCGATTTCAGTGTTCAAACCCTGTCGGCTTTTGATGCGCTGAACCCGGGTAACAACTTCGGCATGCAGAGTTTCTCTCTCAACTTTGATAGAGCGGCTTTGTCTATTGGCGCTGCAAACATCACCAACCGCAGTCCTAATGCCTGGAGTTTCTCCCTGACGGAGTCAAATGTGTCTCAATATGGCCGCTTTGACATCAATGCCACAGGCAATGGTTCAACCCGTACGGATCTGCTGAGCTTTACCATCAGCGGCGTGGCAGGTGATTCGATCAACAGTTATGCATCCACTTACTCTGACATACCCGGTAATAGCGGCAACCCGCCCCAGCTGTTTGCAGCCCATGTTGCCGGATTTGATTCTAATGGTGCCGCCTCCGGCGGTGTTACCAGTGGTTATTTTGCCGGCTCTTCTCTGGCAGTACCTGTACCGGCTGCTGTCTGGTTATTCGGTGGCGGATTGATTGCACTTGCCGGTTTGATGAATCGCAAAAAATAAAGAATATTTACAGGTCGCAATAAAAAAGCCGTGTTATCACGGCTTTTTTATTGCGTCCAACATAAATCGGTTCATTTCGATATCGGCCACCAAAGGCCGATATATTCGAAACTGCTGCGTGGTTAAAACCCCACAACAAATATTTGTCAAACGCTGTCGGACCCTGTTTGAGACCAATTTCTATGCAGTTGGTCATCAAATCGTATTGACGTTTCAGATTTTGCTCTTGAACGCGGTCGTACAGCTCGG
>JANOOU010000680.1:0-3497 GCA_031421475.1 Gammaproteobacteria bacterium
GTTCCAGAATAAACTGGGATCACTCGGTGACAAAAGTCGGCGCGTGGCAAAAATTGCCGAACGTATTGCCGCCTTGCTGGGCGCAAATAAAATCAGCGCACATCGTGCGGCCTTGTTGTGCAAATGCGATTTAATGACATCAATGGTGTACGAATTTCCAGAACTGCAAGGCATCATGGGCCGTTATTATGCGACACATGATGGTGAATCAGCCGATGTAGCGATTGCGCTGGACGAACAGTACATGCCGCGATTTGCCGGTGATCAATTGCCCGCAAACAGTATTGGTCAGATATTGGCGCTGGCCGACAAGCTCGATACCTTGCTGGGCATTTTTGCGATAGGGCAAAAACCATCCGGCGAAAAAGATCCGTTTGCGTTACGGCGTGCAGCACTGGGTGTATTGCGTATATTAATTGAGCGTGAGCTGGTTGTTGATTTACGGGAATTACTGGGATTTGCAGCGGATGCGCTGGCCGATGTGGTGAATGCAAAATCGGCGGTGGAGGATGCATTGGCTTTTATGCTAGAGCGTTTGCGCGTGTACTACCAAAACCAGAATGTAACACCGGATGTTTATGATGCAGTAGCCGAGCTGAAGCCCACAGTGCCGGTCGATTTTGATCGACGTATGCTGGCAGTCAACCACTTTAGACAATTGCCGCAAGCAGAAAGTCTGGCGGCTGCAAATAAACGTATCAGTAATATTCTGAAAAAAATAGAAGGTGATTTACCACAGAAAGTGAATGCTTCATTACTGCAAGATATTGCCGAAAAAAATCTTTATAAAGCATTGCAGGAACAGGCAGCGATCGTTAATCCAATGTTTGATCAAGGCGATTATGCGGCGGCATTATTGCAACTGGCCAGTTTGCGTGAAGTTGTTGATGATTTTTTTGACAAGGTGATGGTCATGGTGGACGACCCGGCATTAAAAAATAATCGCCTGGCCCTGCTCAATGCCCTACGCGGATTATTTTTACGGGTGGCCGATTTGTCGCGGCTGCAAGCATGAGAGCCAATATGAAACTCATTATTCTTGATCGTGATGGTGTGATTAATGAAGACTCAGATGCCTATATCAAGACGGTGGATGAATGGCAGCCCATCCCCGGCAGTTTACAGGCCATGGGCAAGTTATGTCAGGCGGGTTACACACTGGTGCTTGCCACCAATCAATCCGGTATTGCGCGCGGTTATTTTGATTTGCCAACCCTGCACGCCATGCATAGCAAAATGGGGCGGTTGCTGGAGCAATACGGTGGCGAGGTCGACGCCATTTTTTTCTGCCCGCATACCCCAGATGACAAATGTGAATGTCGCAAACCGCGTGACGGTATGTTGCGTGATATAGGTGTGCGTTATCAGGTTAATTTGAACGGCATACCTTTGATAGGTGATTCCTTGGGTGACATGCAATCCGCTCGAAGTGTGGGTGCCAAACCGATGCTGGTTCGTACAGGTAAGGGCGAACGCACTCTGAGTAAACATGCAACGGAACTGAGCGATGTGCCGGTGTATAAAGATTTGGCAGAAGCCGTTTCAGCCATACTCGCCTGAGTGTTACTAATAAGTCATATGAAAAGAATACCATTCAAACAAAAAAATGAAGTATTAAATCCAACGTCATTCCGGCAGAGCCTGCCCCGGCAATCCCTGCCGAGGCAGGTTCTGCCGGGACGACGACGCATTCTTAACTTGCCGGTATGGATGTGTATCCTTTTCAAGTGTTTCGGTAATAAGTATAAAAACATTCTTTGCAAGTATCGTTGTAGTTCTCTGCATCTCTGGTGTGGAGCCATCTTAGTTTTTGCGGAATAATTAATGTCAAAATTTGAATTATATTTGCGCGCGACGATATTTTGGGTGGCGCATGTCGTGTCGTTAATCGTCATAGTGTTAGCACTGATGCTGACATTTCCGTTTTCCTTTCGTATTCGTTATGCAACCGGCAGTTCATGGGCAAAGCTGAACGGTTTATTATTGCGATATATATGTAAGCTCGATTATCGGGTAGAAGGCACAGAGAATATTCCACACGGTGCGGCTATTGTCTTGTGCAAGCATCAATCCACCTGGGAAACCATGTTGTTACAAAAAATATTGCCACCCCAACATTGGGTGGCAAAACGCGAATTGTTGTATGTGCCATTTTTTGGTTGGGGCCTGGCATTACTTGAAACCATCGCCATTGATCGCCGCGCCGGGCGTCATGCCATGGAGCAATTAGTTGAGCGCAGTAAAATTAAGCTGGATCAGGGCCGATGGATTGTCATATTCCCAGAAGGCACGCGCGTTAATCCAGGCGTTAAACAACGCTACAAAATCGGCGGCGCTGTGCTGGCATCGCAGGTCGATTATCCGGTTTTGCCCATTGCGCATAATGCGGGTGAGTTTTGGCCGAAGCACAGTTTTATAAAATATCCGGGAACCATTATTGTGCGTATTGGCAAGCCGATGAATTGCAAAGGCCGTAAGCCGGAAGAAATTATGCATGAAGTAGAAACCTGGATTGAAACGCAATACGCTGAAATAAGCGATCGCTCACGCTGGAACCGTTAATCATGTCGAACCGCACCTTGAATCTTACAGATCGTTTACATCAATACCTGTTAAATATATCGGTGCACGAAACTACCGCGCAAAAAACATTACGCGAAGTCACGCAAGGTATGCAGTGGGCGCAAATGCAGATTGCACCTGAACAGGGTGCGTTCATGGCGTTTTTAATTAAATTAATCGGCGCCAGAAAATGTCTGGAAGTGGGTGTGTTTACCGGCTACAGCACCTTGGCTGTTGCACAGGCTTTGCCAGCCGATGGCAAAATTGTAGCCTGTGATATTAGTCAGGAGTGGACGGATATTGCGCGCCACTACTGGCACTCAGCCGATGTGGCACATAAAATTGATCTGCGCATAGCACCTGCTATCGATACCTTACAACAACTGCTGGATCAGGGTGAGCAGAACAGTTTTGATTTTGCGTTTATCGATGCGGATAAAACCAGCTATGACAATTATTATGAATACTGTTTGCGACTGCTGCGCAGTGGTGGCGTGATCGCACTGGATAATACTTTGTGGGGCGGCTCGGTTGCAGATGTTCATGTACAAGATGCCGACACGAATGCGATTCGTGCCATGAATACCAAAATATTAAATGATCGCCGAGTTGATATGACGATGTTGCCGGTGGCGGATGGGTTGACGTTGGTTAGGAAGTTGTGAAGCTTAAAGCGTTAAAGAAAAAGGAAACGCTAATGCGCCGCTCTTGCGCATCTCGGCAACTGCTCCTGCGTTGCTTTACCTTCCACCATCCTGGCGGTCGCTGCGCTTGCGGCATTCGTACATCCATGTACATCACGCAAATAAAAAATTGCTGGATAATGGCATGTTGCAGCTGGATTTGTAGTGGCGTGGTATACATAAATTGTAGGTCCGATTAGCGCAGCGTAATCGGACGCATGATTTACCGAATGTATTGTCAAGCGTTCAGTA
>JANOOU010000681.1:0-3114 GCA_031421475.1 Gammaproteobacteria bacterium
GATTGTATTCAGATTAAAACCAGGCTGATAAATAAAGCCTTATGACATTTGCGTTAAGCTCATACAAAGGCTCTGTACCGCCTTGCAGATTATTGGCTTGCCCATCAGGCACATTACGAAAATCATCGTAGGTAAAAACAAAATAACTGTAAGAAAAATTCACTGTACTTTTCTCAAATATTCCCAATAGCTCACGACCAAGCTTGTACGTCGCCCCCAGGCCAATTGAATAATCACTAAATGTACTGAGCTCTTTATCACGCGCCATAAATGACTGCGTCACTTCAAATAAATCACTATAAAAAGACGCTTTGGTTTGCGAATAAAAACGGATACTGAAATCCAGCAACCAGTTTTCATCGTAGGGGTGAACGTATCCCAGATCGAACGTATGCGCTTCAATATCCCAGGAGTCAAGATAATACCTGTAACCACCCGATATGGAAGCACGATAAGGAAGATAGTAACGAAGATTCAAGCCAATCGCGTTACTGGTGCGCGATTTCGGGTAAATTTCGCTGGTCCATAAATACCCTAGAGGACCCGTACTATCCTCGTATCGAATAGTTCGATATGGATTATTTAAAAAACCTTTATCGGTAATGACCTCGTATGCTGCGCCCAACAGCGTATTTTTTGTCAACACCTGTGACAGCGACACTCTATAACCTTTTGTTTCTGAATTTTCATGAAAAACATCATCCCCGGTCATCATGATGTCGTTATTACCCAGCTTATAACTCAACGCAACTGTCGTGAGCCCGGCAAACATTTCTTGTGAAATGACAAAATTACTGGTCTGCGCGTCATAATCATTTTCAGTGCTGTTTGAGAATGAATAACTCAAAATAGAACTGTCATAAAGATAATCAACGCTGGCTGATAGTTGCGTGCGTTCTTCAGAATATTTACTTGCCCTGGTAACCACATCAATGGATGCGCTGCTAATGCTGTCGACATAATAATTAGCTGTAACTGAAACGCTGTCTATTACACTCTTGCGAACAAGAACGGATGGCCCAGTCACCTCAATGCCGCCACCATCATAGCTATGGTAAAGCGTATCTACACGGTCTTCAGGCAATACCAGCGCTGAACTGGCTGCACTGAAAAGCAGCATGCCGGATAAACACAGTATACGGTTACATTTAATTACAGCCACAACCGCCACCTGTCGAAATACCTGCACCACGCGCACTCTCGCGCGCTTCGTAAACATGCTCAAGGTAAGAAGATGACACCGGATCACGATCAAACTGCATGACTTCATCCGCAAGATTAGCGCGCTCATAGGGTTTTACCCAAGGTTGCATATCACAACCCGCCAAAGCCAGGATACACACAATCATCAGAGCATTTTTTAACATTGCACTATCCACACATTATTCCTGCAGCAGCTTTTTAACCCATTCTTTATATTTTTCTTCATCGCCCGGTTTATAGCCTTCGTGCAGATAGCGCATATTGCCGTCGCGATCAATCATTACTGTACTCGGCATGGCAGATACGTTGTACAACTTGCTCACGCTATTGGTTTTATCAAATAAAACCGGAAAAGTGATTTTTACTTTGTTGATAATTGAAATGGCCGGTGCAGTATCTTCCTCGACATTCACGCCCAGCACTGTAAACCCCATGCCTTTATATTTCTCGTGCATTTTTACCAGCAGCGGCATTTCAGTACGACAAGGGCCACACCAGGACGCCCAGAAATTCAGCAGCACAACCTGACCCCGCAATTCACTCAGTTTAATATTTTTTCCGCTATAACTTTTTAATGTAAAATTCGGCGCCGGTTCTTTCATTTCGGAGTTTGCATGCACATTAAATGTTGTTAGCATTAATAAAATAACAACACATAAATATTTTACAGCATTAAAACGCAACAACATAAAGCACCTCTTTAGAAATAAAAACTGTAGCCGAAATTCAATTCAATATTGTTGGTCACTTTGCTTACTCCCAGCACATCCATGCTGAAGGCATGATCTCTGAGCTCAAGATACATTGATGAATAATCAAACAACATCAGCCGATAACCAACTCCCAGCGAAACCGCCAGCCGTGTATCACCGGCGAAATCGACACTGCCAAATCCGGTAGAAACATACAAAACATTGTTGTAGGTGAGATTATCTGAAACATATGCCTCACCAGGTAAAAGGCTGTAACCAATGTTGAATAGATAATATGTCAATGTTCTATCATCATCTGCTATTATCAATTGCGTGCCACCACTTAATACCTCGAAGCTGGTTTTACCGGCTTTTGACTGTCCCAATTCGAACCCTAGAAAAAAATCTTCTGACAAGTGGTAATTAAGCTTCACATTGAGAACAACATTGGCACCAAAATCCTCAATACTCAACAAGCCAATAGCGGGAATAATTTCAAAATCCCCGGTTTCAATCCTGGATTCATCAAATTCAATACGTTCCACATCTGGCTGAATCACTGATTCAACTTCCTGAATTTTATCCAGGCTCGGCGTTTCACCCCATGCTACAGGGGTAGCCAGCATAAAGCTCATGATTGCAACACTTAAAAGAAAACGGCTAAGCCTAATTTCCATTCTTTTATACCTATGTTTTGATCAGTATCTTCATCCGCAGAAAATAAAACATAATCGCCATATTCCAGGCGCGCTATGGTTTTTCTGGAAATATATCCACGGATGCCGATACCGATATTACTGAATTGATTATCTTTGTTTTTTGGGATGGTGATCGTGGCATTAGGTGCAACGCTGATTATTCCGGTACCCAGATAGAAATAAGGTGACACCCGCCAATCGGCAAATGGCTGCATTAATAAACCGACTTTGATTAATTGACTGCTGGACGCCGAGCCAATCGCCTCCACATAACCGAGCTCTGCAGCCAGCCCACGATTGATATAACGCGCTCCGTAAACCGAAAACATGGCTGCACCGCCAAAATCACCACCCAGCACACCAATTTCCCAATTCCTTTGCTTATAGTCTTCTTCAGTACTGCGAGTGAATATCACTGTTTTGCCAGTAGGCGTTAAAGTGGTTTCCATTTGATCAACTGATATCCAGCCCAGCAGGCCTTTTTCAGTACGAACCTTCAGCCATGAGGTTCTGCGTAATAC
>JANOOU010000682.1:0-5868 GCA_031421475.1 Gammaproteobacteria bacterium
GATGTTGTTCTCAAATTTTCACCTCCAAAAGTAACACCCGCAGCCAGCATAAAATTCAATGCGTCAGTGTCTACGGGTTGCTTATTAAATTGGGATTTTTCAGGCTCCGCATAGGCGGCAAGTGAACAACACAATAAGGCTGATGAAAAAAACTTTCATAAACACTCCTACCATTTATTAGATTTCAAAATGCGTGCGCATCAAAATCGTCATTAGGGGATTTTTTGCCATGCCCTATGGCTTGCAAGGTGGATAATCTGTGTCAGATAATGATTGACTATAGACAGATCTGTCTATAAGATTTCATGTTATGACTACTACCAAACAAAATATCACTACACCACGTGACCGTATCCTGGAAGTCGCCGAAAAATTATTTTATCAGAATGGTATTCGAGCCGTGGGCATTGATAGCATCATCGCCCAATCCAACGTCGCCAAGATGACGTTTTACAATCACTTCAAGTCAAAAGATTTACTGGTTATCGAATTTTTAAAGCGCCGTGACGAAATGTGGCGCAACTGGTTCGTGAGCACAGTACAGCGGCTGGCGCCCGATGTTAACGATCGTCCACTGGCGATCTTTGACGCGCTGGAAGAACGTTTTTTGAAAAAAGATTTTCGCGGTTGCGCTTTTATCAATACCATGGTTGAAATAGCGGACGGCGATCATGCTGCACACCAGGTTGCGGCCGAACATAAAACCAAGGTGCAGGCTCTGGTACGCTCTTATTTATCCGAAGCCGGGGTAAAAAAATCCGAGGAACTCTCCAAAGCGTTTTTATTACTGATGGATGGCGCAATAATTACCGCGGTTAGAGAACAAAAACCCGGTTCTGCCAAAGCCGCAAAAAAAATCGCTGCAACCTTGTTGTCAATTTATAAACCAGCAGAATAACAACCTTACATGTGCAAGTGACCGTTTCGTAAAAGAATCAACGTGTCTGTTTCGGAATAGGGCGCGTGACCGGTGCCGGGATGCAACCGCAACCAAGTACCTGCCGGATATTGACCGCTCTGATCACACAGCTCACCCTGCAACACAAAAATCTCTTCTCCCGCCGGATGATTATGAAAACGCATCTGGCTGCCGCGGCTCCATGAAACCAACATCAAACTCTCGCCCGCATTGCCAAGCGACGCAACTCGCATTCCGGGCGCGCCACCTTCACGCCAGTTAAGCTGTTCTGGTTTCATTGCCACCTCGTCGCTGAATAAAACATGGTGATCCCGGTACACAAATAGTTTTGCGCCACTGGAACCGGCCATGAACAAGCTGTTCACCCCAGGCCTGAGAAAAGCGCCACGGGTGTAACTCGACCCAACAGAATCGATTAGCTCACCCTGCAGTATATAAATATCATTACGCGTGTCGCACGTTAACAATAACGGTTCACTGGGCGGCAGATTAATTACTCCCGCCCAGTGCATATCATTAACGTCTGTAAAATGAACGATTTCTTTTGTTTGATTCACAGGCCGTTCAACATCAATCTGTTTTGTTTCTATCATGTGCCATGGCTCCTGTTTACAACTCCTGGACACGGGTTGTGGCCGCTATGCCGTTTCATCCGTTATTTTTGCAACCATTTTTCGCACAAAAGGCGCCACCACCAGCACCGTCGGGAACGCAACCGGCCAGGCTATTGCAAAGCCTTTAAACCAATGGCTGACAAAATCCGGGCCGTAGCCCTGCGTAACCAACACCACCGTACCCGAAATTATCGTAACCATGATCATCGATAACAAACCACCAAAAAGCAGGTTGTTATACCGCGCTGAAATTTTCATAACTATTTTCCTGACATCAATTAAATATATTTTTTTATCTCGAAATCACGGCGGCTGGAAAATCCAGCACCGGTGCGGCTACGTGATTGAAATAATTTGAAAACACATTTAGCGCAACGTGCGCGATTATTTCGCCTATTTCCTCATCCGACCAGCCCTGAGATTTCACCCTGGCAAAATCGTCGTTTGTGATCAGGCCACGGCCTTGCAAAAGTACATCCACAAACTGCAAACCCGCCATACTTTTTGCATCTTCCGACTGGCTTTTCTGCACAGCAGCCAACTCGGTTGTTGTTAGCCCCACCTTCGCACCACGAAAAGTGTGCGCAGCCACGCAGTAGCCGCAATCATTAATAACCGCTGTTAACAGCGCAATACGTTCGCGCATGTGCAGGGTTAAAACACCTTTGCCTAATGCGCCTCGGAAAGCCAGGTAGCCATCTAATGCAGCCGGAGATTGTGCCATGGACGCATACAAATTAGGTATACGACCCAATTGTGCCTGCGTGGCATCTAGAAGTTCTTTGGCCCGGCCCTGAGCGGTAGCTGGATTTATAGATGCAATGCGTGTCATAAATTTTTCTCCTGACGTTCATACCTAAATAAAAATATTGCCGCTACGGATTGCATCACCCTGGGTATTTACAAGCCGTAGCGAGCCCATGTGTTGACACTATACAGACCTGTCTGTATAGTGTCAACACCGATGGCGATAAAGACGTTTTTTATCGTATAGGCAAGCTGATATCCAACACATATATATGAATCAAGAAATTTTTGTACAACGTATAAAAATTGATTGGCACCTATATGCGCAACCAGACACGGTTACGTTAGTAATGGAAATTGGCTCATACACATTTCCCATAAACCCATAGGATTTTTCAATGAAACAGAGCAAACAAACCATCCTGGCATTAACAATATGTGTCGCATCATGGGGTGTAAACAGCCCGGTATACGCACAATCAACTCATCCGACTATCAAAGCGGATCCGGTTAAAGTGGCGCAAACGGCGGCGAGTCTGCGTGACTTATGGATTAGCCATGGCTTCTGGGTACGGAATGTCGTCGCCGAAACGATTGCTGGCAATACCGCGGCCGCGGCAGCAGCAGAAAAAGAAGCCTTTGCCAATGCCAGACAAATTGCTACCTCAATTGAGCCGTTTTATGGCAAAGCGGCTTCGGATAGTTTGTTTACCCTGCTGGGCGGCCATTACAGCGCAATTAAACAATATCTCGACGCCACCACAGCAAACAGTGCAAGCAAACAAGACGCCGCACGCAAAGCGTTAGTCAGTAACGGTGGCGAGATTGCTGTTTTCTTAAGTAAAGCCAACCCTAACCTGCCACTTGAAACATTACGTGGTTTATTAATGGCTCACGGTGCTCATCACATACAGCAAATTCAGCAGCTGAATGAAAAACAATATGGTGATGAAGCGCAGACCTGGGAAATGATGAAAATTCATATGTATGGTATTGCTGATGCGCTGGCGGATGCGCTGGCCAAACAATTTCCGCCAAAATTTAATTAAACATTTAGAGGATGCGCAAAGAACCTCTGATTTCTTCAGAGGTTCCTTAGCCAATACAACATTCACAACGCTTTTTGCGTAAGGAATTAAAGCAATGAAAAAATTAATACACAAATCCATTTGCATCATTCTGTTAACCCTAAGCGGCATTCACCTCACCCACGCCAGTGCACTTGTAGATATCAACTGGCTCCAGGGCAGAATAGGAAAACCGGGTGTTGTGATTCTCGATGTGGGAAGCCCCTCGCTTGCTGAATATCTGCAAGGACACATACCCGGCGCAATCTATACCGATTTTAAAATCAAGGAGACTTGGCGTGTTACCAATCAGGCAGGTGTAATAGAAACATTGCCAGAGCCTTCGCACCTTGAGAAATTAATCGGTTCACTCGGCATTGACAATACTAGCGAGGTGATCATCGTGGCTTCCGGCGCTAATGCATCTGATATGGCTATAGCCGCTCGTATTTACTGGACCTTAAAAGTCGCCGGGCATGACTCAATTTCGATTCTGGACGGCGGCATGAGCGCCTATGTTGCCGACAAAAAAAATCCACTGCAACAGGGCGAAATATTAGCCGAAACTAAAACCTTTAAGGCCAAAATGCGTAACGACATCATTGCCACGCGCAGCCAGGTAAAAGCGGCCTTGCACAACAACAAAATACAGTTACAGGACTTGCGACCTTCTGATTTCTATCTCGGTATAACGCGTAGCAGCAAAAACAAAACAGCAGGTACTATTCCAGGTGCGAAGAACTTACCGGTACCCTGGTTAACCGAAAATAATGGCGGCAAGATGCGCCCGGTGGCAGAGCTTAAAAAACTTTATGACGTGGCCAATATATCAATTGATGGAGAGCAGATTACCTTCTGCGTAACAGGTCAGTGGGCCTCCCTAGGCTGGTTCGTGGCGTATGAACTGCTGGGTAACAAAAACGCCCGACTTTACGATGGCTCAATGGCGGATTGGACGCACGATCCTGCGTTGCCTGTTGAACGCAAAGTGGTGTTGAACTGATAAGGTTTTAGCAGCTTGTTGCATAACTATTGATGCATAACTCTTGTTAGATAACTACGGCGCTTGCCCAACCGGCGAGCATTCGATCAGCTCGCCAAATGTCGCCATGTTCATGCACATGCATGGCGAATCAAGACTCATCTGTTGCGCGCGAATGTCCGCCAACCCGCATGTCATCCAGCGCCCGTATCCGAGCCACCAGCGTAACAACCTCGCGGCCAAACACGGTGAGTTCATATTCCGTTCGTGGCGGCGATTCTGCATAACGGTGCTGCTCAAGCAATCCGTACTTTGTGAGTTTTCGTAAACGTTCACCGAGTATTTTGCTTGAAATACCCGGGATGTGTGCTTCCAGCGCACCGGGTCGAACCACGCCATCGCCGGTGGCTAGCAGCACGCTGACCGACCATTTACAACCAATCACATCTTCCAGGCAGCGGTAGGCACTTTCTCGATGCGTCACCGCCGAAATTTTTTTTGTCATATTTTTCATTAATCACTACCAAAAAGTACGTGTCCCACCAAATTGTGCCCGCTATCGCGCAGTGCCACCAGCGCCGATTATAACCACGTCACAAAACATCCGTTAACAGGTTTTGTAGCAATCCATTCATTTGCATTTTGATCAAGAGGAAACCATACCATGAAAAATTTTAAACCCACACTTCGATTCTCGATATTGGCTACAGCATTGGCCCTGAACAGCGTGGCGCAAGCCCATGGTGTAGATGCCAAACCCGGCAATGCCAAACCGGCGTTTGATATTGTCAAAACCGATATTAAAGTCGACACCGAAAAAAACTGGCTGACATTTTCGATGCAGGTCAGCGGCAAGGCCGGCTCGGTTAAGCCTATTAAAACCGGAAAATTTGCGGGCAGCCAGGTGTTTTCCTATGTCTGGCCAACCAAAATCGATCCGGCCGAAGTGGGTTTTGATCAGGGCGCGGGTATTCTGGCGCTGGCGGTTACCGCACACCCCGATTTCGACGACGTGCCGGTGTTCAACATCAAAGGTGCAGAGTGGCACAGCCATTGGGTAGTGCTGGTGCCAGACGAAACCTGCGGCAAAGGTGCGCTGAAAGTTAAAGATATTCCAGAGGGCACTAAACCCCGGCTCCCGAAAACCTGGCCGGGTGTTCCCATTCTCATCGACAGCCCCGGTTATCCACCCGCTTTTAGCGGCGGTACGGTCAGTATCCGCGTTCCGTTTAACGATGTCAGCCTGCTCGCAGGTGTGGCGTTTGATGGTGTGACAGCCGGACTGCAAATCAACGCCAGTGCTCACCAACCCTTGTTATGCGTGGTGAATGTATTCGATGTGGCATCGGGTGATTTAAGCCTGCCGGGCAAAGCGGAATAAAGTGAAAAGCGCCGGGAACGGTCACAGCCGTTCCTGGTGCAATTCCTCAGCATGTCATTTTATGGAGCATCGTCATCATGACCACTAACACTGTTAACACATCGTTGGCACCCGAGTTACAAATATCGGACTGGCTCAATACAACGCAACCGCTCACC
>JANOOU010000683.1:0-2296 GCA_031421475.1 Gammaproteobacteria bacterium
TATGGGTGGTAGTCATCACCATCATGCCCTAGCGACGGTGAGTGCGTTACGGCATCAAAATATGAATTTTTCACTGGACCTGCTGGGTGAAGCCAGTCTGAGTGAAGTTGAATGCGAGCATTATCAACGCGATTACATGACCCTAATTGATGCGCTCAGCGAGCCACTGGCGCACTGGCCTGACAACACACTGCTCGATTATCACCATAGCCGCAGCTCGCCGCGATTAAATATCTCCATTAAATTGTCATCGTTATATTCACAAATAACGGCCGCCGATCCCGCAGGTTGCATCCAGTCAATTAATCAAAAACTGCGCCCTCTATTACAGCAGGCCCAACAAAATCACGCATTTGTCACCTTCGACATGGAGCAATACGATTTCAAACACATCGTCGTGCAGTGCTTTTGCGAAATATTACTGGAAGATGAATTCCGCAACTGGCCCGATGTCGGCATTGCATTGCAGGCTTACTTGCGTGACACACCTGATGATTGTCAAAAACTAATCCAATGGGCAAAGACTCGCGGCACGCCGGTAACGGTACGGCTGGTGCGCGGTGCTTACTGGGATTACGAAACCGTTATTTCGCAACAGCACAACTGGCCGTGCCCGGTTTGGCAAAATAAAAGCGACACCGACATTCATTACGAAAAATGTTTGCAATTATTATTCGAAAATTATCCACATATTGAAACAGCAGTGGCCGGGCACAATCCACGCAGCATCGCCTGCGCCATGGCGCTGGCCGAACAATACAACATCCATTCAAATCAATTCGAGTTTCAAATGTTACATGGCATGGCCGATCACCTTAAACAGGCCGTCGTAAAAATGAATTACCGCTTGCGGGTGTATGTGCCCTATGGCGAAACCCTGCCCGGCATGGCCTATCTGGTAAGACGCTTGCTGGAAAATTCGTCTGGACAAAGCTTGCTGGATAGTGGCTTATCCGCCAGCCAGTACCGGGCAGATTTCAGCGCACCCAAGGCCGTTGCAACCAACATTACGCTGAGATCATCCAATAAATTTCGCAATCAGGCCGCATTGCGTTTCATTGCAACGTCAGAACGCAAGAATTTTCTAGCGGCGATCAAATCGGTACGCAAACAACTGGGCGAAGGTTATCCACTCATTATTAATAATCGTCAGGTGGCCGGTGACGACATGATCGAATCCCATAACCCGGCCAAACCGGATGAAGTCATCGGTCTGGTTGCCAGCGCAGCGACCGCACACGCCGATATTGCTCTGGAATCCGCACTCGATGCGTTCCCAGCCTGGAGCAATAGTGATGTGCGAATACGCGCCGATTTTTTACGTCGTGTCGCACAAAACCTGCAAAAACGCCGCATGGAATTTGCCGCATGGCTTATTCTCGAATCCGGAAAAAACTGGCAGGAAGCTGACGGCGATGTTTGCGAAGCCATCGATTTTCTTAACTATTACGCGGATCAGGCCGAAAAAATATCGGCACCCCATATTTACCAACTCAGCGGGGAACACAATCAATATTATCATCGCGGCAGAGGCGTAAGCCTGGTAATACCGCCGTGGAATTTCCCGCTGTCAATACTCACCGGCATGCTATCAGCAACCCTGGTTGCCGGTAATACAGCCATACTTAAACCGGCATCGTTAACACCGGTTATTGCCGCAAAATTTATGCAACTCATGATCGATTCCGGCTTGCCACCCGGTGTGGTTAATTTTATTCCGGGTCCCGGCCAAAAAGTGGGCGAGTATCTGGCACGTAAAGCTGAAATCAGTGTCATCGCATTTACCGGCTCGCAATCCGTGGGCACACGTTTAATTCAAATTGGTGGTCAGCAACAACCCGGACAAAATCACCTGAAGCGTGTGATTGCTGAAATGGGTGGCAAAAATACCTTGATTATTGATGACGATGCCGACATAGATGCCGCCATCCTCGGCACCCTGCATTCTGCCTTTGGTTATCAGGGTCAAAAATGCAGCGCCGCTTCGCGTGTCATTGCCGTTGGAAAAATTCATGATCGTTTTGTGGAAAGACTGTGCGCTGCTGCACGCAGCCTGCACATGGGTTCGCCTGAACAACCGGGAAATTTTATGGGGCCGGTAATAGATGAAGATGCATTTTCAAAAATTTTACAGGCTATTGCGATGGGTAAAAAAGCCGGTGAACTGATTCAATTTGATGACAGCAGCAATCTGGGCGAGGGTTATTATATCAGCCCTGCCATATTTGCCCACGTCGACCCACTCAGCCCGTTAGCGCAGGAAGAAATATTTGGCCCGGTACTGGCCGTTTTAAAA
>JANOOU010000684.1:0-6534 GCA_031421475.1 Gammaproteobacteria bacterium
GATAGGGATCGACTTCGACAGAAATACGTTTTAACTCGCCGAGTTTTTCGAGTTGTGCAATGAAGTCGCGCAGGTCGTTATATTTCATGATTTAGTGAAAACCCTAAAAGGCAAAAGCATTAGTCCGCAAATAAACGCAAATGCACGCTAATAAAGACTTTTGAATTTTGCTTTTTATTTGCGTTTTTTGCGTGCATTTGCGGATATTTTTTTTTACATACATGGCGGGCATGGCCCGCTCTCGCAATAACTCTCAAGCCAATCCATTATGCTGCAACAGGGCGTCAATTTTTGGTTCGCGGCCGCGAAACGCCTTGAACAGTTCCATGGCTTTTTGCGAACCGCC
Organism: Gammaproteobacteria bacterium; assembly: GCA_031421475.1. Lineage (GTDB taxonomy): Bacteria > Pseudomonadota > Gammaproteobacteria > SZUA-229 > SZUA-229 > JACPVK01. Next base: position 347 of record JANOOU010000684.1, read on the forward strand.
TTTTTCCAGAATATTATGCAAAAACGCTTCGCCGGTTTGCCTGTTGAATATGCCGTCTTCTTCAAATTTTGAAAAGGCGTCGGCTGATAATACTTCTGCCCATTTGTAGCTGTAATAACCTGCACCATAACCGCCGGCAAAAATATGGGTGAAGCTATGCTGAAATCGATTAAACGCAGGCGGCTTGAGAACGGACACCTGGCTGCGAACGTCATCCAGTAATTGTTGTATGCCCGGAAAGCCTGCACGCCCAAACTGCAGGTGTAGTTTGAAATCAAATATTGAAAACTCTAGCTGACGTATCATCATCATCGCCGACTGAAAGTTTTTCGCTGCCATCATCTTGTTAAATAAATCTTCAGGAAGGGCGGCGCCGGTTTGATAGTGAGTCGCAATGAATGCCAGGCTTTCTTTTTCCCAGCACCAGTTTTCCATAAATTGACTGGGCAGTTCAACCGCATCCCATTCCACGCCGTTAATGCCGGCGACAAAACGTGCTTCAACCTGGGTAAGCATGTGATGCAAGCCATGGCCGAATTCATGAAACAGGGTTGTTACTTCATCATGTGTCAGCAAGGCGGGATCTGTGCCAATGGGTGGTGTTAAGTTACAGGTGAGATAGGCAACCGGCGTCTGGATCTTGTCGTCCAGTTTCATGCGATTAACACATTCATCCATCCAGGCACCACCGCGTTTGTTGGTGCGTGCATAAAGGTCAAAATAAAACTGACCGCGCAAGGCGTTGTTTGCATCACGGATTTCATAAAATTTTACATCTTCATGCCACACATCCACCGCCGTGATTTCGGTTATTGAAATGCCGTATAAACGCTTGACGATTTCAAACAAGCCTTTGATCACGGCAGGCGCTGGAAAATAGGGTTTTACTTCTTCCTGTTTAAAGCCATAGTTTTTTTGCTTCAGCTTCTCGGAATAATAACTGGCATCCCAGGCCTGAAAATCTTTTATACCGCCCTGCACTTGCGCAAATTGTTTTAGCTCATCAAATTCTTTTTGCGCACGTGGTTTGGCGCGAGTAACCAGGTTATCCAGAAACGTAAGAACGGCATCGGTCGATTCTGCCATTTTATTAGCAATGGAGTATTCGGCGTAATTGTTAAAACCAAGCAAGGCCGCCAGCTCGCCGCGTAACGTTAAAATTTCTTGCAACACCGGTGTGTTATCAAACTCGCCGGCATGGGGGCCCTGATCCGATGCTCGTGTACTGTAGGCGCGGTACATTTCTTCGCGCAAGGAGCGTGCATCGGCATAGGTCATCACTGCGATATAAGACGGCACATCCAGTGTCAGCAACCAGCCTTCCAGCGCTTCTTTTTTTGCAGCCTGTTTGGCCATGGCAAGCGCGTAACCGGGCATGCCCGTTAATTCTTTTTCATCGAGAATATGTTTTTTCCAAGCGCGCGTGGCATCCAGTACATGCTGTTCAAACTTTGATTTTAATAAGGACAGTTTTTGTTTGATGTCTTTATATTGCTGCTGCTTGTCGGGTGCCAGCGCCACACCACTTAAAGTGAATGAGAGCAAGGCATCATCGATTGTTTTTTGTTGTGCTGAGTTCAATTGCTCGAAGGTTTTACTCTGTCGTAACTGCACATAGGCTTTGTACAGATTTTCATTTTGTGACAGCTCGGTTGAATAAGCGCTGAGTTTGCCTAAACAGGCATCGTGTGCAGCACGTAATTCTTTTGAATTCATGACTGAATTTAAATGCCGAACCGGTGACCACACTTTCGACAAATTATTGTCGAGTATTTCCAGCGGTTTAATCAGCGTATTCCAGTTGGTTTGTTCGCCCAGGCGTTGCAGCAGTTGTTGCAGGCTGGCGCGGTTGTCAGCCAGCACCTGATCGATGGCGGCTTCAACATGTTCGGGTTTGATAGCGCTAAAAATGGGTAAGAGGGTATTTTGTAACAAGGGATTAGGCATGGTGATATCCATGTTCATTTCAGTGGAGAGAACCCGGGTCATCCAGAGAAAAAGATTGTCCGCCGAGAGTCAGTCTACGCAGTGTGTTATTAAATCATTTTCCTCTGCGTGCCCTGTATCTAATGGCGGGTTCTTTTTTGTTTCGAATGACGCTAGGTATCAATGTTCGTCGCTGACAAGGCATTGCGTTCAATAAAATCGCGGCGCGGCTCAACCTGATCACCCATCAAGGTGGTAAACACTTCATCTGCCGCAACGGCATCTTCCACTCGCACTTGCAACATACGGCGAGTCTGCGGATTCATGGTGGTATCCCACAATTGATCCGGATTCATTTCACCCAGACCTTTATAACGCTGTATGCCCAGACCCTTGCGGGCTTCTTCGAACAGCCAGGTTATCACTTCACCGAACTGTTTAACGGGCAGATTTTTCTCGCCACGTTGAATCATGGCTCCCTCGCCTAACAATCCACCCAGCTGCAGGCTGAGTTTGGCGATCATTTTGTATTCAGGTGACAGAAAAAACTCGTGATCGTAAACCTTGGCATGATCTAGGCCATGAATCTGGCGGGTGACGCGAATCGCATGATAGGGGCCGTCAGCAGGGGGTACGACTTGGGCCTGATAGCGAATCCCCGACGTAATTGGTTTCTTTAATTTAATCAATAAGTTATCAACAAATTCCTGTAGCCTGGCGGGCTCTTTGAGGTCATCCTCCGACAAAACTGGCACGGCTACCAGCATTTGCAGGACGTCCTCTTCATAGCGGCGTGACAGGCGTTTAACCACAGATTGCACACTCATATAACTCTTCGCCAGCTCCTCAAGAGCCAGTTCTGAAACCGGAGGCGACCCGGCTTCTACAAACAACTGCGAGCCTGACAGGGCCAGTTGCAACAAATAGGCGTTTAACTCATCGTCATCTTTAACGTAACGCTCTTGCTTGCCTTTTTTCACTTTATATAAAGGTGGCTGGGCTATGTAAATATAACCGCGGGCAATCAATTCCGGCATCTGGCGAAAAAAGAAGGTCAGCAACAGAGTGCGGATGTGTGAGCCGTCAACGTCGGCATCGGTCATGATGATAATACGGTGATAACGTGTCTTGTCCGGATTGTATTCCTCCTTGCCAATGCCACAACCCAATGCCGTGATTAATGTGCCGACTTCGGCTGATTGCAGCATTTTGTCGAATCGGGCGCGTTCTACATTCAGAATCTTGCCTTTCAGGGGCAAAATTGCCTGGGTACGGCGATCACGACCCTGTTTGGCGGAGCCGCCCGCCGAGTCTCCTTCCACCAGATACAATTCTGACTGAGCCGGGTCTTTTTCCTGGCAATCGGCCAGTTTGCCGGGTAAACCGGCTATATCCAGCGCGCCTTTACGGCGGGTCATTTCACGAGCCTTACGGGCTGCCTCACGGGCACGGGCTGCTTCGATAATCTTGTTTGAGATGGCACGGGCATCGGCTGGGTTTTCCAGCAGATATTCCTGAATTTTTTCGTTCATGGTGGATTCCACCACCGTTTTCACCTCGGAAGAGACCAGCTTGTCCTTGGTTTGAGATGAGAACTTGGGATCCGGGACTTTTACCGACAATACCGCCGTTAACCCTTCACGCGCATCATCGCCGGTGGTGGTGATTTTGGCTTTTTTGGCAACGCCGGTTTCTTCGATATATTGATTCAAAGTACGTGTCAGTGCACCGCGAAAGCCCGCCAGATGGGTGCCGCCGTCGCGCTGCGGGATATTATTGGTAAAGCAATAGATGTTTTCCTGGTAGGTATCATTCCATTGCATGGCCACTTCAACGCCTATGCCGTCCTTTTCAGTGTTGAAATACAGGACTTTTTGATGCAAGGCGGTTTTGTTTTTGTTCAGATGCTCAACAAATGAGCGTATACCGCCCTTGTATTCAAATACATCCTGTTTGCCGCTGCGGTCATCCATCAAAACAATGCGTACACCCGAATTCAGGAAGGATAATTCACGCAAACGTTTGGCCAGAATGTCGTAATGAAACAGAATATTGGTAAAAATTAGCGGGCTGGCCCAAAAATGCACTTCGGTGCCGCGGCGTTCGGTGTTACCTATGACTTTTAGCGGATATTGCGGATCACCAAGGCAGTAATCCTGCTGATGAATATAGCCCTCACGGTAAATGGTTAGGCGTAAACGCTCTGAGAGCGCATTAACCACCGAAACGCCTACGCCATGCAAGCCACCAGACACCTTGTACGAGTTATCGTCAAACTTTCCGCCGGCATGCAGTACAGTCATGATGACTTCTGCAGCCGATTTACCTTCTTCCAGGTGTATATCAACCGGAATACCACGGCCGTTATCAACTACCGAGATGGACTCATCCGTATGGATACGTACGGAAATTTCGTTGCAATGCCCCGCCAGGGCTTCGTCTATAGCGTTATCCACCACCTCAAATACCATATGGTGCAAACCGGTGCCGTCGTCCGTATCCCCGATATACATACCCGGGCGCTTGCGGACCGCATCCAGGCCTTTTAAAACTTTGATATTGGAGGAATCGTAGGTGGCGCTTTGAGTCATAGACATCCCCTGAAAAATGAACGGCCAAGTATACCCGAATTAACCCTGAAAAGACTTCTGACACAGCCTTTCCTTATTCCGTGAGGCTTACTTTTCCTTGTTCCACGTGGAACATTTTCATATCTTCCCAGGCTGGCACATCCAGCTGGTTAGCCTCTATTGCCGATATAAATATTTGTACCGGCAAATCGGCTAATAAACCCAACAACTTGGATCTATTGCCGGCATCCAGCTCAGCAGGCAAATCGTCGTAAAGTAAAACACAGGTCTTATTGGAGTGTTGGCTGAAAACATCCATCTGCGCCAGCTTTAACATGGCCACGAGTTTTTTCTGCTGGCCTCGAGAGATGGCTGTTTGAACAGACTTGTTATTCAGCTTGATACGTAGATCGGCCCGGTGTGGGCCGCCCTGGGTAAACCCTTTTTCCTTGTCTTTATGGAGGCTCTCAACCAGATAACCACTAAACCCCGCTGTAGACTGCCAGCCAGGCCGGTATTCAAGCAATACATCCATATCTGGAAATAAAATAGGCTGGATTTTCTTAATACTGGTATCCAGTTTATGTAAATAACGTGTGCGCATGGTTTCCATATTTTGAGCTGCTTCAACCAGGGCCTGATCCCATAAACAACATAATTTATCGGGCTGATGGTTCCTGAGGGCTGCATTTCGCTGACTTAAAGCGATGCGGTAGTCTTTCCATACCTTCAAATAATGGTGTTCCACGTGGAACACGCCCCAATCCAAGTACTGCCGCCTATATTCAGGGCCCGCTGAGATTAGTTGATGGCTATCTGGATGTATGGCTATAACCGGGAACACCGCTGCCAGATCGGCGCTTCTATTCACAGATTGTTGATTGATACGGATAACTTGTTCATGGGAGGATTTTTGTATGCCCACCACGGTATGCGGATTTTGTAACTGACCTACTAACCTGAAAAAGGGCTGTTGATACCTGATGAGATCGCGAGTTTGTGCGGTGCGAAATGATTTGGTAAAACTTAGGTAATGAATACTTTCCAGCAGATTAGTTTTTCCAGATGCATTTTCACCGGTAATGATATTCAGTTTTGCAGCAGGTTCCATTGATACGTGCTGCAGATTCCTGAAATTGACAACCTCAAGATGCTTCAAACTCAAGCGGTTATAACCGCATAGGCATAATCACATACTTACACTGGAGATCTTCTGGAAACTTTAACAAACAACTGCTATTGGCATCTTTGATAATCAGCTGTACCACTTCGTTAGACGATGTATTTAATACATCCATCATGTAAGTCACATTAAAGCCCACTTCCAGTGTATCCCCGGCATAGCTGACTTCTACGTCAACATCTGCCTGTTCCTGATCGGGATTGCTTGCTTGTAGCTTCAGTAAATTTTCGTTCAGAACAATACGAATACCGCGATATTTTTCATTTGATAAAATCGATGCGCGTGATAAAGCCTGTTTCAGTAATTCTCTGTCAGCTGTGGCGGTATGGCCTTCTTCAGCGGGAATAACACGTTTGTAATCTGGAAAACGACCGTCAATTAGTTTTGATGTAAAACGCTGTTGGCCCAGCAGGCATTGAATATGGTTGTTACCCAGCACAATTTTTACGGGTTCATCGGTATCGGACAATAAACGTAATAATTCCATAACCCCTTTGCGGGGAATAATG
>JANOOU010000685.1:0-5950 GCA_031421475.1 Gammaproteobacteria bacterium
CATTTATAAAACAATTGAGCGCCTACGTTCCAGAAGCAGTAACAAATAATGCTTTCTAACACGGCAGTCAATTCGTTCGCTACGCTCACTTGGTCCGCGCAACAGCAGCACGGCCAATTAATTTTACGTTATGCATTTAAATATGTACGAGGCAACCCCTGACATGAAAATCGCGATACTCGGTGGTGGCGTTGCCGGTGTCAGTAGCGCCATCGCGCTCAAGCAGAAGGGCTTCGACGTTAGCATCTACGAAAGGCTCGGGGCCGCATCGAACATTGGCGCCGGCATTGTTGTGTGGCCGAATGCGGCATATGTGCTTGAGCAGCTCGGAGTGCTAAACGAAATCAAAGCTGTATCCGGGCATCCGACAAGAATGTGCAGACTATCGAGCACCAACGAAGATTTGGGAGCGATTGATATCGAAAAAATCAACAGTCATATGGGGTATTCAAGCCTTTCCATTCTCAGGAATGATTTTCAGAACATCCTGATATCGAAGCTGGAATCCTTAGGAGTTGTCATCCAGTACGCTCATACGGTTACCAACATAGAAACCAAAAATCCTGGCCAAGCGGGAATCTACTTCCAAAATGGATTGAAGATCACTGCCGACGTAGTTATCGGAGCCGATGGACGCATGGCGTCTTACGCCCGTCGGTATGTGCATGGTGACAACGCGCCCGTCTATCAAGGGTTTATAAACTGGATCGGTGTCTATGAGTCCGAAGAAGAATCCTTTGAGGAAATCGCGGTAACGGATTACTGGGGCGTGGGCGAACGGTTTGGGATTGTTCCCGTGACGAAACACAAAGGCTATTGGGCCGGGGGCGTCGCCTGCATCGATATTGGTCCAAGAAATCAGGCCGAATATAAAGCGGAGCTGGATTCCATTTTCTCAGACTGGCCACAACCGGTTCAAAGAATGATTGACCGCACGCCTGTCGAACGGATCAATAAAATTTACGTGCATGACCATGATCCAATCCAAACGTGGCACAAACACAATCTGGTTGTAATCGGTGACGCCGCCCATGCCTCTTTGCCAACATCCGGCCAAGGTGCTTGCCAGGCGCTGGAAGATGCCTGGCATCTTGCAAATTGTCTAAATGCCAACCCACACGATCTACAGCAAGCTTTTGTCAAATTTACTGAGTTGCGATTTGAAAAAACAACCGACATCATTATGGCGGCGCGAGGCTTTGCTTCATCTCTGTTCAATCGGGATGAAAAATTCTGTAGGGCAAGAAACGAAAACAGTAGGAATACGGACTTTACCAAAGTTGCCGTAGCCATGTCCCGAGGCTGGTCTCAGCACTTGCCACTCAATGCCTAACATGGCATTCGAGATGTACGCGCCATAAGTGGCGCGCCCCTCAACTTTACGTTGAGGCTGTAGAAAAACCCAAATGAAAATATTTCGATTACGTACCGAAGAAAATGGACTTCACAGAATGCACCAGGATCGACGATCGCGCTGTCGGGAAGAGTTTCGTCACCCAACCATTTCGCTGTCAAAAATGTTTTTTAGTCGTTTTTCTACAGCCTCGTTGCCCCTTAGCCGTCTCATCCTGCTGACATAACGGTGTCAGTAGAAGGCTAGTAGTCTTAGCGGAACACTATCAATTCAAGGAAAAATTTTGAAACTTAAATTACTTTCAGATACGCCTGCTTTCGGCGGCATGGAGTTTTCGACATTCAAACTCAAACACGGTGTTTCTGAAGCCGAGTTATTTACAGCCGTAGATAAAATGGTCGAAGGCCTCTACTCAGCCGAAGAGGGGTTTCTGGGGCATGCTGTACTAAAAGGAGCGGATGGTATCTATGTCGATGTTGTCTTTGCTACTAGCCAATCTCGGGCGGCTGAACTGTGCGCCAAATGGGGCACCGGTCCATTTGCCCCGGCCTGTCTCCCCTATTTAGAGAAAATTGAAGAAGGCTCAGCCAACCTTGCGTTCTTCCAGCGCATCAAGTAATACAGCTAACATGGCGTTCGAAAGGGACGCGCCACCAGCGGCGTGCCTCCATTTTACGTTAGCGCTAAATTAATTTAGTAAAGCGCTGAATAATGCCGTCCTGGTGTTATTCAGAGCTTCACTAACAATATCCATCAAACCGATACCAAAAAGTGGCGTGGTTTATGGTCAACGTTATACAAGAGGCAGTGATGATGATCCGAGGAAGCTGTTGCTGTGGAGCGATTAAGTTCGAACTTTCGTCAGCGCCCAATATGATGGGGACATGTCATTGCTCGCAATGCAGGAAAGTAGGTGCCAGCACCATCGTTTTTGTGAATAAAGATTCTTTTCGTTGGGTTCAAGGGCGTGAATTCGTCTCACGTTACGAATTGGGTATTTACACAAGATGCTTCTGCCAAAAGTGTGGCACGGCGCTCGGTGAAATTGAGTCGCAAGAAGATTCCTTTCCCATCGCGGCTAATTGTTTTGATGATGATCCAATCGTTCGCAATTTTTTTCATGAATTTGTGATCAACAAGCCCGCCTGGTACGAGATCTGCGACGACGCCAAGCAATTCCCAGAACACCCCGTGAAATCGTAGCCATGCGTTAAATGCCAAGTAATTGTCCACATAAAAAACGGCTTATGCAGTCGCGGGGCAGCGCACCATGTTTACTGATATTTCATTGGCCGGCGCCGCACAACCGGAACGTTATGTGTTAAAAACGACGAAATTATGACCATTCACATCACCGTTCTGCTGGAAGTAAAAGATACTAATGCCCTTCAACTATTTGAGCGGCAAGCCGTCAAAATCATGAAAAAATATGAAGGGAAACTAGTGACCGCCTTCGAGCCGGATGCAAGCGAGTCGTCATCTAGCAACATTGCAGAAATTCATCATTTGCAATTTCCAAGTATTGAGGCGTTTAAAAAATATCGAGCTGATCCACAACATCTAGAACTGTCTGAATTGAGAAAAAAAGCCATATCAAACACAACCGTCTTCGTATCGGGCAATACGAAAGACTATGAATAATAAAATACATATTATCTGGCCGGTATATACAGAAACGAGCGCGTGCTGGGCTGGCGATATAAGTAAACGCTGCATACCTTGCCTGTAACCGGTATCGTATTCGATGGGTGACTGAAACGGTACGCATGTTTTCTGCCTACCGTTTCAATTAATAATGCGTTAAACCTGCACATTACTTGCCGCTTACAATCACCAACTCATTCGACAATTCATCGGCTGTGGTGCAGATATACGGAAAATGCCACAGTTGTAATGCTGTAACCGCCTCACTACCCATCAACACCGCGCCGCTCAAATCACCACTACGACAATTTGTTGTGCCACAGCAAAATCAAGCCTGGGTATCGGACAGCGTACGACTGATGGACGGCCCCTGTATCCTGTACTGTGAATTTTAGAACGCACATCGTCGGAATATTTAACAATCACTTCATTAACCTGTTTTTGATAATTTTTAACCCACTGTTTTATTATGTAATTTATCTTATGGCGTGAGTCTTGCTTATCGCTCTAGAGTGTCCAAATAGAACTGAAATCAAAAATGATATACAGGAGAATATTATGAAACGTTCCTCACTTCGTCTTGCACTCGGTGCAATTCTCGGTCTTGGTGCTGTTATGGCGCAGGCTGCCACATTAAATACCGGCGATGTATTGACAATTAGTGCCGGTGTTGCAATTCCCAGTCCGCACGGTTATGCGACTTCCGTAGTCACGGGCTCCTATTTTGGCATCGATATTGATGGGGATGGTGTTGTTGAATATAATGAAAAGATCACACTGGAGCAAGGTACAACGGGTCTTGTTATAGGTGTTAGCACCTCGCCGGGCGCAAGTCATGCTGGCGCCCCAACTGCCGGCGACACCAATGCGATTGATGCACCATGGTTTTTTTCTGGTAACACGGGTAGCGACTATGTCACCACTCCCGTCACCGGGAGCACAGAAACGGGCCTGGACATGTCTGGTTGGCATGTAACCTGGAATGGTACTCAGATGAGTCCTAGCACTGCATATACCTGGGGTAGTGGATACCTGCCCGGTGTGGGTAATTTTTCCTGGGATGGCATCTACGGTAATGCATACACACTTGATTACCATGGAGTCTTTCCTCCTGCCGACCCGAGTTGCTTTTGTCAAACCAACTATGCGCTGCATTTGACGGGCATTGTGTCACCAGTTCCGGTTCCTGGCGCTATTTGGTTATTTGTTTCGGGTTTGCTCGGCATGTTTGGTATAGCAAGAAAAAAAGTTGTTTGAATTAGGCTGTGGTTTCTTTTTGCTAGCACAAGACTGACACTCTGAAAGAAATTTTTGCCAATGCTTTGGTAAATGGGGAATACACGCACGAATTTGGCATTACAAACTTTGACATCTATACCTATGCGCAAATTTCGCACGTAACTGTGGATGTCGAAGGAAGTGCTAGCCCATGAGGGCGATTTATCTGCCCAATTCAGTGCGCATGTTTATGGGGCTATTGACTACCTGTGGAATTTTCTTGACCAGCCCTGCCGACGCAGCCAACAAGACTTATCTCTGCAAACTTGGCCAAGCCGCAACTCTCAAGGTAGTGGAACAAAACGGTCGACCAATCGAGTTTGAATGGGAAGCTTATGACGCACAACAACGCTCGTGTGGTTTGTCTGCAAAGAACAGTCCAGAGGATAAATCGGATTGGAAATATGCGGTGGACGGAAAAGCTCAAGTGTACCTATACAATTACAGTGATGGCACATTGATCTTCTCGTACTGGCTCGCGATAGCTACACCACCTACCACGACCTCATGCTCAAAGCTGACAAGAAAAACAAAATCCCCGCACGTGTTTTCGAGAGGATGAAGTAAATACGCTTAGAGTACGACGGATACCTATGACACGCTTCGGCGCACATTTTTGGTGTCCACTTTTGGTGGAAACTCAGATACAAATAATATCTAATATTAGAAACAATTGCTCTCTGAACCCAATGCCATTAAGTGAAGGGGATTTCAGGCTTTTGTAGGTTCGAATTTATTCGAACCTACAAAAAACGCGGTGACTATTAACTTAATGGCATTGTCTCTGACCCCGATTACGATCCCTCTCTTCGTTAAGCCATCAGATCTAACGCTGCCCATAAGCCGCACTGCTTTTGAGTTGAACCTGAGCACTACTTACCGCTTACAATCACCGGCTCATTCGACAATTCATCGGCTGTGGTGCCGGTAAGTGGAAAATGGCGCATTTGTAAGGCTGTAACCGCCTCAATACCAAACAATACCGCGCCGGTTAAATCACCATTACGACAGTGTTGCTCCATGGTTTGTGCAATAACCTGCCATTCACTGACCGTCACTTTTGCATTCATGCCGCGGTCAGCAATAATTTCAAAATCGTGATCGGCCAACAGAAAATAAATCAGCACACCATTGTTATGTTCTGTATCCCACATCCTCAACTGGGAAAATACATCCAGCGCGCGATCACGCGCCGTGCGCCCGGCCCATAAATCTTTTAATGACAACGAGGCTTCCACTGCAAACCGGATTTCACCGTCGTGTGCTTTTTCGGATGACACGATGGCCGATGCGATTTGTTGCAGGTTGCGTGCTTTGAAACGCAGATGCACCAGCCAGTCGGGCAGGAAGAGATGTTTAATTAAGCGTGTGATATTTACCATCTGCCGGTTGCGCCTCCACCACCAAATCTGCCACCACCACCGCCTTTAAATCCACCTCCGCCTCTGCCGCCACCGAAACCACCGAACCCACGCGAATTTGAAAGTACAAACACAAAAGCAATTATGCCCACCGTAAATCCAACCAGCACACCACCCAATAGCATGCCTGCAGTACCTGCCAATCCGGCCGCCACTGCAGCACCTACTATGCGGCCAAAAATCATACGCAACACACTACCTATTACCACCACACCGCCAATCACCATAGACAACCAGCCTTCATCATCCGTTG
>JANOOU010000686.1:0-3994 GCA_031421475.1 Gammaproteobacteria bacterium
CGCGAAGCGATTGCCATGGCACAGGATGGGCGTATAACCGACATCATCAGTATTGCGGGGTTGTTGCATCTGGCTTTGAATGCCGCGCGTTACGGACTGGTACTGTAGGCCCCCAGCACCTCCTCCATCTGCTTTTCTGTCACCGGCAAGGGCAACACCTTATACAAACGGAATAAGGCTTCAAGCTTATGGATATGTGGATACTGGTCTTTTGCGGCCATCACAATCACCTGCGAATCGGGTGAATAACGCGGCAAACTCATTAATAGCACGTCCAGATTGCTGACATTCACCCCGGCGTAGTTATTACCAAAACCATAAAAAAATTCCGCCACAATAAAGCGGGGGGCCGATTGCTTAAGCGCACTTATTGCCTTGCGTTGCGTGCTGAAACGTAACTCCCTAAAGCCCAAACGAGCATACAGCGTCGAAAAGTTAGGGTGTGAAGGCGATTCGATAATGGAAAAAATCAATTTATCAAACATGAATATTTCAATAATTGAATGGTCAGAGGCAGACGATTATACGATTCTGATATAGTCTACGCGGCAACCGCAGTCGACTGCGGTAACCCTATATTACCTAACCAAAGGATTTCAATGAACACTAAACTTTATAGCGGAATCATCTGCTCCCTCATCGTTCTCGGCGGATGCACTGCCACGGCCAATGAAAAACTCGAAACCACCAAAGATAAAGCCAGCTACATAATCGGTGTCCAGATGGGCACCCAGCTGGGCACCCAAATGTCACTAACCAAAGACGATATCGATCTTGACAAGGTGGTGCTCGGCCTGAAGGAATCATTCGACGGTAAAGAACCGCGTATACAAAAAGAAGAAATGATGAAGGTGATGCAGGAGTTTGGGCAGGCTATGCAGGTGAAACAACAGGCCAAAATGACAGAAGCGGGCGCTAAAAATGCAAAAGAAGGCGAAGCCTATTTAGCAGAAAACAAGAAAAAAGACGGCATCGTGACCCTGCCCAGTGGTTTGCAATACAAAGTCTTGACAACCGGCAAGGGTAAATCACCCAAAGCCAGTGATACCGTGGTGACGCATTATCGCGGTAGCCTGCTGGATGGCAAGGTTTTCGACAGCTCCTATGAACGTGGTGAGCCGCTGAGTATTCCGGTGCACGGTGTCATTCCGGGTTGGACCGAAGCGTTGCAACTCATGAAGGCTGGCGATAAATGGCAATTGTTTATTCCATCAGCCTTGGCCTATGGCGAAAATGGTCAGGGACCGATTGGCCCGAACTCGGTATTGCTTTTTGATATCGAATTACTGGAAATCAAAGCGGCTGAAAAAGCAAAATAAGCATGACCTGCCATTGACTCTGGCGCATCTCATTGACCTTGGGATGCGCCTTTTCTGATATTTTTCTCTCCTGCCTTTTCGTACCCATTCGCGGTGCTGCATTGTTAAAAAAAAGCTGAGTTTCGATGTTTAAATTTTTTGGAAGACTGCATTGAAATGACTGGGTGTCTTTGCAGTTTAGTAATTGCTAAGAAGCCCTGATTAAGTCTTGTAGGGTGCCAAAACTCAACTTTGGGTGTAGCGCATCCACCAGAGTTATCGGCGGATGCGCTACACTTATCCGCCCTGCATTCATAATTTTTTGAATTAATCAGAGCTTGCCTAATTTTATTTCATAATTTGTTCAAATGAATCCAGTAAAATGTAGTGGGAGTGCTGCTTGTCTTGACCCTGGCTATCTGGTTTACGGATGGCCAATAAATTCTCGATTCCATACTGACGCGCAGCATCCAGCACCTGAAAATTATCATCTATAAACAAGGTGCGTTGCACATCAAAGGTTTCGACTGATTGAAGTTTTGGCCAGAATGCGGCATTTTCCTTGGCATAACCCAATTCGTGGGATGTGATGATGCGATGAAAGTGTTGACCTAATCCGGTTTTATGCATTTTAATAGCGACACTTGCGGCGTGTGCATTGGTGACCAGCACAACGCGCTTGTTCTGCCTATGTAAATACTGTAAAAAATTTTCAACATACGGCCGCACCGAGATTTTGTTGGAGGTATCTTGTTTAAGCTGTGGTATATCGAGTAATAATTCGCGTGACCAATAATCTACGCAATACCAGTTAAGGGTGTTGGCAACGGCGCTGTATTTAGTGTGAAGAATCTGTGTCGCTTCGGCGTGATCGAGGCCGTGTTTTTCAGCATAACGTAGCGGCACATATTCCAGCCAGAAATGGTTATCAAAATGTAGATCAAGTAAGGTACCATCCAGATCCAGAAATACGCAGTCGATTTGCGACCAGTTAAACAACATGGGCTTTTCCTGTATTGCCAAGTACAATCAAGCCATTGTAACCCGAACACGGAAAAAGACCTATGCAACCCCTCAATCTTGAATATCTAAGTCGTGTTGTAAATGATATTGCTGTCGAAGCTGCACAAAAAATAATCGAAGTTTACAACAGTGATTTTGCAATAGCGCACAAAGAAGATAAATCGCCGTTAACGACGGCCGACATGGCGGCGCATAACATTATTGTAAAGGGTCTTGCTGCTTTAACCCCGGATATTCCCGTGCTGTCAGAAGAATCAGCTAGCATTCCATATGCGCAGCGTAAAGCCTGGGAGCGTTACTGGCTGGTTGACCCGCTGGATGGCACGCGCGAATTTATTAAACGTAACGGTGAGTTTACCGTCAACATCGCCTTGATCGAATCACAATGCAGCATACTCGGTGTGATTGTGGTGCCGGTCACGGATATTCGTTATTTTGCCTGGCGCAATGGCGGTGCCTGGAGGCAACAAAACTCACATGTTGCTGAAAAAATTCAGGTCACAAAAATTGATCCGTCAAAACCCTTGCGTGTTGCGGGCAGTCGCTCGCATGGCTCGGAAAAAATGCAGCACTTTATGTCGAAGATCGGGCCTGCTGAAATGATGCCAATGGGCAGCTCACTAAAATTTTGTCTGGTGGCTGAAGGCGAGGTTGATTTGTATCCGCGCCTGGGATTGACCTCGGAATGGGATACGGCTGCTGCGCAATGCATTGTTGAGCAGGCCGGTGGATTTGTAACCGATACCAACATGCAAGCCATGCGTTACAACACCAAGGATAGTTTGCTGAATCCGGAATTTTTTGTGTTTGGCGATAACAGTCGAAACTGGAAACAATATTTGCCTGAATAACACCCGGCAAAAGCGGGCCTGCTGGCTGCGGATTATTCAAACAAAATAACGTCCACCGCTGGCGACAGCAACAACCAGTAATCCCAGTGATAAATTTAAAGCAATGAGCTGGCGTATTTGTGCCAGTGCAACACCGCCTGCTGGCCATTGTTCAGCCAATACGGCTTTTTTCAGACGATTGAATGGCGCAAAATAAACGTGCATAAAAATCAGCAACATCAATGTGCCCAGGCCATTCATGATGTGCACATAAATTGGAGTGGCAGCCAGGCTTTGCCAAATAGAAAAAATCATGGCGTAACCGGTTACCAGCAATAACAACAGCGCCGTCCACACGATCGGGAAAAAACTCGAAAACACCCCGACCCATAAGCGCAAGCGCGGCGGTGGCTCCAACTGTGAAGCAGCAACCGGCCGCAGGCACACATACGCGAAAAACATCCCGCCAACCCAAATCACAGCCGACATGACATGCAGAGAAATATAAAGGCTGGTCAGAAGCATGGAAGTAGGGTGTCTGTCATGAATGGGGCTATATTTTTGCGGTTTGAATAGCATTACGCAAGATATAAGTGTGTTTCGGGCGGAGGTAATCGCCGGGAGAGCGATTCAGTTAATCTCTGATTAAGTCAAAGAATTTTGAAGGTAGGGCGCCAAAACTCAACTTTGGGCGTAGCGCATCCGCCGATAACTCTGCTGGATGCGCTACGCCCAAAGTTGAGTTTTGGCACCCTACAAGACTTAATCAGATCTTCCTTAGAATTCGCGTGAGTGAACCCGGAGGGTGAGGCCCATGGAAGGGCCGAATCATCGAGCCGAATT
>JANOOU010000687.1:0-4185 GCA_031421475.1 Gammaproteobacteria bacterium
GCAACTACTTTCATGCGCGGCTGATACGGTGTGTAAGCCAAAAACAGATCGTCTGCTTTTTGCTCGCTCAAGCCGGCGAACAAACTTAAACGGTAGAGGATTTCTTTTTCCAGCGCCGGATCCGATACACGCTGGGTCCAACGTGACGTTTCGCCGCTGACGGTAATTTGCATACCACGATGGCTAACAAAAATACGTGATTGTTTGCCGGCACGTTCTACACGAAACCGGAATTTATCCACGATATCGGGTGAAAAACGACTCAACACACGCTTGAAAAAACCAGCCTCACGATCTGCCTTCACCTGGTATTCCTTAATCCATTGGGTTTCCATTAAACCCAGTAACGGTTCGTCGCGATCCAGATCAATGCCTTCATGCGCCCAGAAATCGCGCAGCACAACCCACAAATTATCGGCATCCTGATCCACTTCCAGCCAATAAATTCCCTGATCGGATTTTAAAACCAGACCCTTGAATTGCGGTGCCACCATACCTTCAACAGCGCCGCTGGTTTGCAACGCTGCCAGGGCTTTGGCAGAAGGTTCGGGAATTTTCAGTTCTTCGCTGTTATTGGGACGGGTTAGCTGCGGTGGAATTTCCAGTGATTTGAGTGATTGACTGTCGAGGTAGGCCGGACGTTCGTCACCATCTGAACTGCACGCACCCAGCAACACAACCGCAAGTGAAAGCAAAAAAAATCGTTTCATATTTATCCTGGCAAAAAATTAAAAGAGTAGCGCGAATGAACGTCAATAAAAGCCTGTTGCTTGCTTGCAGTGCCAACCCTACATCACGCCAGCCTGTTTCATGGCGACCCGTAGCTCTTCGTGATACTGGATTGAAAGCGGAGTTAACGGCAATCGAATACCACCCGTGATCAATCCCATTTTTTCGAGCACCCATTTAACAGGTATGGGGTTCGCCTCGACAAATAACTTGTCGTGCAGACCGGTAAGGGGTGCGTTGAGTTCCAGTGCGCGCTGACGATCGCCGGTTAATGCCGCCATGCACATGGCGGCCATTTGTTTTGGCGCCACATTGTTTGTTACAGAAATCACACCATGACCACCCTGCAACATAAACTCAGTGCCGGTAGCATCATCGCCACCGTAGATATCAAAATTTTCGCCGCAGAGTTCTTTAATTTGATGCAGGCGCTCCAGTTTACCGGTCGCTTCCTTAATCCCAATGATGTTGGATATTTTTGACAAACGCGCCACGGTTTCCGGCAGCATGTCACAGGCGGTACGGCTGGGTACGTTATACAGAATCTGCGGGATCGGTACTTCTTCGGCCACTTTTTTGTGGTGCAGATACAAACCTTCCTGCGTCGGTTTGTTGTAATAAGGCGTTACCAGCAGGCAGGCATCGGCACCCGCCTGGAGCGCGCAGCGGGTGAGGGTGATGGCTTCGGTGGTGGAATTGGCGCCGGTGCCGGCAATCACCGGGATACGGTTGGCGACCATTTGCACGGTGCGACGAATCACATCGCAATGCTCATGCTCGTCCAGTGTCGCCGATTCACCGGTGGTACCCACCGCCACAATAGCCGACGTACCATTCTGGATATGAAATTCAACCAATTTCGCCAAACTGTCGAAATCAACCGATCCGTCTTCACGCATAGGCGTGACCAATGCCACCATGCTGCCGCGAAACATGTTTAACTCCTAAAAATGAGGCCGCCATGGTACTTGGCACGACAGTGCTTTACAAGGCAGACTCGCATTTCAAAATTCTTCAAATAACCCCGCATCAGGAGCTCATTATGACCGTCACCCCTGGTAAAAAAATCCCCGACTTCAGCCTGCCCGCCACCGGCGAACAAACCATCCGCCTAAAAGACTTACGCGGGCAAAATGTAGTGCTCTACTTCTACCCCAAAGACAGCACTCCCGGCTGTACCCAGGAAAGCCAGGATTTTCGTGATCTGCAAACAAAATTCAAACACGCCAATACGGTGATACTGGGCGTCTCGCGTGACAGCCTCAAATCCCATGAAAACTTTAAAACCAAACAGGATTTCAAGTTTGATTTATTATCCGATGCCGAAGCAACCCTGTGCACCTTATTTGATGTGATCAAAATGAAAAATCTGTACGGCAAACAGGTGCGCGGTATTGAACGCAGCACCTTTTTAGTCGACGACAAGGGCGTGCTACGCAACGAATGGCGAAAAATAAAAGTGGCCGGGCATGCGGAAGAAGTTCTGGCGGCGGCGAAAATGCTTAACACGAAATAATGCTTTGTCAAAGAGCCGCAGTGTGCAGAGTCAATGCCATTACGTTACGGAAAATTGGCACTGTTGTAGGCTGTGCCGTGTGCACCATTCTGTTCAAGGTGTTCGCGACTGTTTGCAAAAAATAATGCATACAGCTTGATGCGCATCAAGGTGCGCAGCAAGCACCCAGCATTCAATGTATCGTTTCACAAGCAGCGGCCGAACATGAATCTCGCACAACACATCAACACCTTTGGCCAGCACCTATTGCGCCAACATGGCGAACGCGTGCATAAACTCGCTCTCAATGTCGGCTTCACCTGCCCCAACCGGGATGGCACACTGGGCCGTGGTGGCTGTACGTTTTGCAATAACGCATCTTTCAATCCACAAGGCCGGCATATACCGGACATTGACACGCAACTGGCAGCTGGCCGCGCCGTGCTGGCCAAACGTACTGGCGCCAAAAAGTTCATCGCCTATTTTCAGGCTTACACCAACACCTACGCCGATGTAACACAACTTAAATTTTTATATGATCAGGCATTACGACACCCGGATGTAATGGGCCTGAGCATTGGCACACGTCCCGATTGCGTACCCGATGCAGTGCTGGATTTACTCGCGCAATATCGCGACCGCGGATTTGAAGTGTGGCTGGAACTGGGATTGCAATCGTCTTTTGATAACACCTTGCTGCGCATCAACCGTGGCCACGATTACGCAGCTTACGTCGATGCCGTTAAACGTATTCATGCACGAAATATAAATTTATGCACTCATCTTATTGTTGGTTTACCTGGCGAAGAATTGTCACACAACATAACCACACTGGACCGTGTGCTCGAATTAAAAACCCATGGCCTTAAATTGCATCCACTACATGTGGTTAAAGGCACACAGCTTGCCAATGAATGGCGACGCGGCGAATATCAACCGCTGACACTGGATGAATACATTAATTCCGCCGTCACCCTGATTCGCCACACACCGGCAGATATTATTTTTCATCGTGTTACCGCTACAGCATCTTTGGATATGTTGCTGGCGCCGTTATGGTGTAACAAGAAGTGGTTGGTGTTGAATAGCATTGCCGAGCGATTGCACCGCGTGAGCACATAAAGCGTGCCTACCCCCCCCTACTGCAATTTCTTTCTGGCAAACATCACGGCCTTCCCAAGCACACCGGGAAAGCTTTCCAACAATGTTTCAAACTCAACACCATCCAAAATGTTCTTTACGCGCAGGCCAATATCGGTATTGCCTGTAATTAACAAGCGCCGGTTAAAAAACAATGTATCGGGATCTTCCAACCGTAATGCCAGGCGGATTAAATCCAGAAAGGTTGCGGTAAAAACCACATCAGGCTGCGCTGCCTTATCTGCCTGCAAACCTTTTTGTGTAACAGAGAAATGTATTGCCATTTTCAAATCTTTTATCACCACGCAAAATCTCTTGCCATACAAGCCATTCCAGTCCAGATCTTGCAATTTTTTCCATACGGTTACATTAAAGGCGGTTACAAAAATCTGTGTTACCGGATACGCTGGCAAGAGACCTGCCAGTTTTTTAATGGCAACTGGCACCGTCAGCTGTTGCGCAGCAGGTATATTGTTTGATGGCATCATATTAATTGGCACCCATGGTTAATCCCGGCTTGCCCTGCCAGTAGCCATCACATCCGGTTGCTATCAAATAGGATTCCAATTGTTTTTTTACATCCTGCGCTGAAATTTTTTCATCCAGCGCATCACGAAATAATGTAACAACTTCCGCCATATGTAACGATTGTGGTGACAAACGTAAATGCGTTACCGGTGTATCGCTCAATTCACTCAGGCGATGCGCCAGTGTATGCACCGACGCGGACTGGGTTTGTATGCCATTCATCACCAGAAAAGGCTCACCTTCGCGGGTATTGAGATCAAGGCCGTCAGCATGTTCGATGCAACGAAACTGGC
>JANOOU010000688.1:0-1893 GCA_031421475.1 Gammaproteobacteria bacterium
CCTGAGTCTTTGGCTTTGTAAAGCAGCTCATCCGCTGCGGCAATCAACGCATGATGCGAAATCTGTTTGCCTTCATGCGCAAAATTGATAGAGGCCACGCCGAAGCTGGCAGATAACTTGATTGTTTGGGTCGTATTCTGGATAGTGGTGTTTTTAGTCAACTCAACGCGCAGGCGCTCGGCGAGTAACTCGGCACCCGTCAAATCTGTATCGGGCAGTAGCAACAGGAATTCTTCACCACCATAGCGAATGACATAGTCTACGTGTTCCCTTGTGTTCGATTGTAATAACGACGAGAAAAAGCAAAGAACCTCGTCTCCCACCTGGTGGCCATAGGTATCATTAACTGATTTGAAATGATCGAGATCACACAGAATTACGGTCAGCCAATAGCCATGCCGCTGAGCGCGAGACAGTTCTTTCTCAATCACATCGTCATATAAATAGCGTCTGTTGTAACAACCGGTCAAATGATCACGCACAGTCTGGCGTTTCAGCAGGGATTGTGTGCGAAATTCGTCGCGCCAGAGGCGATGATGTCGTCGGATTGCTATCACGCCAAAAAGATTGGTCAAAACAAATAACAACGACATTCTCAAGAGGTCGGTTGTTCTGATATCGCCCAGCGTGAATGAGATAAAAATAAATATAGCGGTGCTGACAAGGGCAATGCTCAGTGCATAGATCAACCTGTTTGGTATGAACAGATATACCACGATTAGCATGATAGACATGGCCATTGCGTGCCAAGGCATTTCATGCGGACGATAAATAACGATGAGCATGAAGGTTCCCATGCCAACGATTTCGGTAATGGTTGCAGCAATGGGGGGGATGCTTATTGATTTTGGTTTAAGATAAATCAGGAAAATAGCGGCAATAGCAGTGATTGCCACGAGCAATCTGTAAATAATGAGAGTCAGAGCATCCCGGGTGTATCCCAGTGCGGCGATATCGGTAAAGAAGAACGCCAGAAAGAACAGGGAGCAGAAAACAAGCGCGATGCGGAGTTGGTGCTGCCCGCGCTCCAGGTAATGCTGAAGAAAATCTTTTTCTGTTTGTTTGTTACGGAATTCACTCCAGAATGGATGTAACTCGAATCCATCCATATGGTTAATGTTTTTTTGCACGATTAGCTGCCTTCTAGTTTGCGGCGCATTATATATGCAAATTCACTATTATTTTGTTGA
The DNA here is from genome assembly GCA_031421475.1 of Gammaproteobacteria bacterium. Classification (GTDB taxonomy): domain Bacteria; phylum Pseudomonadota; class Gammaproteobacteria; order SZUA-229; family SZUA-229; genus JACPVK01. The sequence goes on from JANOOU010000688.1 coordinate 1,191, forward strand.
TAAATCAATACTTTTAATCCGTACACCCTGCGCCAGACAGATTAACAGGATGTATTTTTGCACAAGGATTTGTGCGGGATGCAGGCTGGACATTTCACACGAAGCGCCCACACGATGCTCCGTAATCGGTATCTTCCTGAAACAGGCAACTCAATGCCCATTTTGCAAGCAGGTGTGTTGCTGAAACTGCTAATTAGTAATTGGACAGGATTTTCAGTAAAAGTCATCGCTTAAGTTACAATTCGGTTACCGACAAACACTGAGATACTTCGAAATTCCGTGCCGAAAAAATACTTTAAAAAATTTCTCCCCAAGCATGAGGTGGTTCAACAGAACCGCTGGTTGCGCCCCTTCGGTCAATGGCTGAAAAACCCGAATTTATGGCATCTGCATCGACGTTCTGCGGCGGGCGGTGTGGCCGTGGGCATGTTTTGCGGGTTGATTCCCGGGCCGTTTCAATTGCTTGGCTCGGCTTTCATGGCTGTGTTGTTTCGTGTCAATTTGCCGGTTGCGATGATAACAACATTTTATACGAACCCATTTACTATCGTGCCGCTCTATTATGTGGCTTATCACCTGGGTGCCCTTGTCACGGGCCAGGAACAGCTCTTGACCGCTGCACAATTTACAGTGCCGGAGATGAATATGCATAACTGGTTCAGTGTGCTGCTGAACTGGGTTTTATCGTTGGGGAAACCCTTTG
>JANOOU010000689.1:0-2522 GCA_031421475.1 Gammaproteobacteria bacterium
GTAACCGATGACGAAGAGCGTCTGCTGGATACTTTACGCAAGTTTAAACAGGCACAAATGTTACGCGTGGCCGCCATGGATCAAGCCGCAGTACTGGATATTTTTGCGGTGAGTGATCAATTGACGTTATTGGCGGAAGTGCTGCTGAACAAGGTGAATGAACTGGCCTGGCAGCACATGGTGGCGCGCTATGGCAGGCCAACATGCAACGTACAGGGCGCGTTGCATTACCCGACACTGGCGGTCGTCGGTTATGGCAAAATGGGTGGCCGCGAAATGGGTTATGGCTCGGATCTGGATCTGGTGTTTTTACATGACAGCCGGGGCGAGTCGCAATTTACGGAGGGTAATAATTCTGTTGATAATGCCGTGTTTTTTGCCCGGCTGGCGCAGCGTATGATGCATCTCATGGTGACCCGCACCGGTGTCGGTCGTTTGTATGAAGTGGACACCCAACTCAGGCCGGACGGCGCTTCCGGGATGCTGGTATCAAGTTTTGAAGCGTTTGAACAATATCAGTTGGAACAGGCCTGGACCTGGGAGCATCAAGCCTTGTCGCGCGCACGTGTGGTGGTTGGAAATACACATCTCACAGGGGAATTTGATAGAATTCGCCGCGCTGTGTTAATGCGGCAGCGTGAACCGGTGCAGCTGCGACAGGATATTCTGGACATGCGGCAAAAAATGCGCGAGGCACTGGCGACGAAATCCAGCAACCAACACCTTGCTGACAATCAGGCCAACACATTTCACCTCAAGCAGGATGCAGGTGGCATGATTGATATTGAATTTATTGCACAGTACGGTGTATTGGCCAACGCAGCCAGCCAACCACAATTGCTGGCGCATACGGCAACACGGCAAATATTACGCTCGTTACAAAGTTCGGGCTGGTTGAGCACCGCGCAGGCCGATGTTTTATATTCTGCCTTTGCGTTATACCGGCAACGCAGCCATCAATGTGCGTTACAGGAAAAATCCGCCACCGTGGATGGAAATGAATTTACAGAGTTGCGCAAAAATGTGCAGCAAATCTGGCAACAAATTTTTAAGGTTTAAATTTACGTACTCGCAAATAATTTTGGAGATTGAGTTATGGCCACTATGGCTGATCGTGATGGTTTTATCTGGTATGACGGCAAACTGGTTCCCTGGCGTGAAGCCACCACCCATGTGTTAACCCACACCTTGCATTACGGCATGGGTGTATTTGAAGGCGTGCGCGCCTACAAGGCAGAAAATGGCACGGCCATATTTCGTTTGCATGCCCACACCGATCGCTTGTTCGATTCGGCACACATCATGAACATGAAAATGCCTTACGACAAAAACACCATTAATGAAGCCCACAAACTGGTGGTGCGCGAAAATAAATTAACCACAGCCTACATGCGCCCGATGTGTTTTTATGGCTCCGAAGGCATGGGCTTACGTGCCGATAATTTACAAGTGCATGTGATTATTGCGGCCTGGGAATGGGGCGCATACCTCGGCCCCGATGCGTTGCAAAAAGGCATTCGTGTACGCACATCGTCTTACACGCGGCATCATGTCAACATCAGCATGTGCAAGGCCAAAGCCAACGGTCATTACATTAATTCCATGCTGGCCTTACAGGAAGCACTGAGCTGCGGTTATGACGAAGCCCTGTTACTGGATACCGAAGGTTATGTTGCCGAAGGCAGCGGCGAAAATATTTTTGTAGTAAAAAACAACGTGATTTACACGCCGGAACTGACCTCGGCGTTAAATGGCATTACGCGTAATACCGTGATGACACTGGCCAATGAACTGGGTTATGAATTACGCGAAAAACGTATTACACGCGATGAAGTGTATATTGCAGATGAAGCATTTTTTACCGGTACGGCAGCAGAAGTGACACCGATTCGTGAGCTGGATAATCGCAAAATTGGTAACGGCGGCCGTGGCCCGGTAACCGAAAAATTACAGAGTTTATATTTTGATGTTGTACACGGCCGCCACCATGTCCACCCTGAATGGCTGGCTTATATCAATAAATAAGCGTGAACCAAGAGGTTGTTATGCCTAATCCCAACACTGCAAACCAAGCCGGACTCGCACAACCCAATGCCAAAGATCACTACGAAATAAATCGTGGCGATTTACCCGTGCACTGCCCAATACCCGGCAGCAGTTTATGGAACTCCCATCCGCGTGTGTTTGTTGCATTTGATGCGAAAGGACACGGCAAGTGTCCTTATTGCGGTGCGGAGTATCAAATAAAATAAAACAGAGCAGGAAAATTTTAACGGCTTGCCGAAAATTCTATTCGGCAAGCCGTTACGATGTAGTAGTTCGGAATACCTTTCACAAAATCAGCGGTTAGATTAAAGGCTGTTGTCACTCTTGGGTTAGTTATTAACTGCCAAGTTAAGTAAATATTTTACGTAGGATGTGCTGACACAGAAAGCGCATCATATTTGATGAGAAAGATGCGCTTCCTGTGTCAGCACATCCTACATTTCTATTATTGTTTCTTGTATCTGTGGCAAAGTACT
>JANOOU010000690.1:0-3335 GCA_031421475.1 Gammaproteobacteria bacterium
GGCGATCGAATGATGATGGTGGATGCCGAGGGCACGCTTTACGACGGCGATCTGATGCTCTACATCATGGCTTGCTTCCGCGCAAAGCAAGGCTTGCTCAAAGGCGGCGTGGTCGGCACCGTGATGACCAACCTCGGCTTGGAGCATGCATTCGAGAAAAATAAAATCCCCTTCTTGCGCGCTGCCGTGGGTGATCGTTATGTGTTGGAATTGTTGGAAGAGAAAGGCTGGCAGCTCGGCGGTGAAGCATCCGGGCATTTGATTTGCCTAGATAAGCACAGCACCGGCGACGGCATTATCTCAGCGCTTCAAGTGTTGCACGTGTTGCGCGCGAGCAAGCGTACGCTCAAAGATGCGACTAAGGACGTCTTAGTTTATCCGCAAGTCTTAATCAATGTACCGATCAACAAGGACTTTAATTTCCGCGACAATATTCCGGTTCAAGCCATGTTGATTGAGGCTGAAACCACACTGAAGGGCAGTGGTCGCGTGCTGCTGCGTAATTCTGGGACTGAACCCGTACTGCGCGTGATGGTGGAAGGCAAAGATAGTACTGCCGTGCGGCATTGGGCAGAGCGGATTGCAGCAAGCGTGAAAGATGCGGCCAATACCACGGCGGTCTAGCAGGCGTTGGGCCATAATCGCTCCGCCATATGGTCTGACTTTCTCACTGGGCGGGCACTTTAGGGAGGCGGCTTATGAAGTTGCTTGTAGCTCTATTTTCTAGCGCAGTTCTGGCGGCAGGCTTTTCGTCTTCGTCCAACGCCGCAGAAAAGCATTTGGTCTATATGCACGGTTGTTGCGTCAAGCAAACAAACGGTGCCATTGCAAAGGACTTTAAAACGATCGCCCAAAAACTACGGGACGCCGGGTTCAACGTGTTGTTCGAGTTACGCACCTCTGATCAGACGGATAGCGATGCGTACCAACCAGCTGGGCTAGTTGGTTCCCTCCGCTTCTTTGTCGCTTCGGCGGCCACTCACCTAGCACGTTAGATGCATGGATAATATTTCCATGAAAGAAGATATAGAAATTAAAATAATTACAAGATCGGGGCTGGATTTTGGGATCACAAAAGATATTCCAAAATTTTGGTTTGATGGAGATCCATTTAAATCAAGACTGTTCGATGTTCATTCGCTGATAACGCCATCGGGAGAGGGTTTCTTTATCAAATGCTTACGTACATATAAAGATCAAATTTCCGATGAACAATTAAAAGATGATGTGAAGAAATTCATCTTCCAAGAGGGGCAGCACAGCATTCAGCATGGAGTTTCAAATGAGCGATTTAAGGCGCAGGGGATTGACGTTGATTCACTAATAAATAAATTGCAAAAAGAAACGGATGAAGCAAGTCTACGACTATCTAAAAAATTTGCCATGGCAGTTACAGCAGCCTTTGAACACATTACGACTATCACGGCATATACAGTCCTAGAGAGACCGGAACTCTTTGCCGGGGCTAATCCGAATATATATTCACTTTATGCTTGGCATTGTGTTGAAGAATTTGAACATAGATCTGTGTGCTTTGATGTCATGCAGAAGGTTGCAGGTGTAGGGTACTTCACTAGAGTTATTGCGTTACTCACAGCGACTATGCTTTTTCAGTGGCAAGTCATTCGATTTATGAACATGTTTCTACGGCATGACGGTTTTTCGTTTTGGCAGCGAATGGGAATATGGGGTCGAGGACTGAAGTGGCTATATGGGCGAAATGGCTTTCTTCGCTCTCAACTTAAACCTTATTTGGCCTATTTTCATCCCAAGTATCATCCATCCAATTTTGGAGAGGACAGTGGCTATCATCACTGGCTCAAAGAATTTGAACGAAGCACTGAGCCACTGATGGCAAGTAAAGCTGTCATGGAGCGCATCTAACATGGCGTTCGAGAATGCCGCCACAAAAGCGGCGTGCCCCTCAACTTTACGTAGGGCGTCATGAAAAACATCCTGTTCCGCCAAAGATCAATCGCCACTTCAGTTGCGTGGGGCACCATTTCAGCGCTGGTTATTTTCTTTGGTTTGCTTGTAGCAGATTTCGCGGTATCCCTAATCACCAGTAATTTCGGACCCACCCGGCAAGTTGATGCCGTTTCCGTTGGTGGTGGTTACTCAATCTCTATCGACGCAACGCCAGCGCATCCGTGGCTGGCTGAATATAAACAATCGGTTTCGGTTTATGGCGGTGGCCCAAGAGAGGGGAAACTGATGGGGCATGTCGAAATCCCCATGAATACAGGTGGTCGCACACGCATTGGAATTCTTGTACCCCAAGACCAAGACACACATGAGGTTGTGTTATTGGATCGGCACGCAACTACTCGAATTAATCTTGTCAATCTGAGCGGAAAAGAAGAAGAGGGCGGATGGCGGAGTAAAAATCTAAAAGCAATCGGCTGGGTTTCTGGTGAGTCATATCCTATAAAATTTATTCCGTGCTCCATATGGCCACTATTGTCGGTTCACGAAAGAGAAACCATCATCGCATCCGACAATGAGTTGGCAAGTTTCTGCGATGGGAACTGATAGCATGTGCAATATGCCGCCCTATCCCGCGCTCAACACAGACCTTCAGGCCGCTGCGCGCCCCTCGGCCGGTTAACGCGAACGTTGAGGCTGTAGAAAAACCCAAATGAAAATATTTCGATTACATACCGAAGAAAATTGGCTTCGCAGAATGTACCGGGATCGACGATTGCGGTGCTGGGAAGGGTTTCTCCACCTACCCATTTCGCTATCAAAATGTTTTTTAGTCGTTTTTCTACAGCCTCGTTAGACACTTCAGTTTTTTATTTGTAAACGCAACAGACTTTCGTTAATATTCATTCGTTGTTAGCCGTTTCTTTTTAATCCCGCACACGCCGTCCGCTTCATCGTTATTCGTGGCAGTTATGTGCATCATTGCAAATGTTGTTTCAGGCGTTAAGTTTTTTGTGGTGTGCCACGTTAGTGTATTCACACCCTCCAGACTTAACATGGCATTCGTTAGGGACGCGCCAAAAGTTCGCCCCTCAATTTTACGTTAGGCAGTGCAATACCAGCACCTTTACAAGAACGTAGTGAGGCAAAACATGACAAGTTATTCACCCAATCATTCTTTCAAGATTCTATTTCTCCTCGCAATTTTGATCGTTTCAATTGCTGCTGGATGTGTTCATAATGAGCCTCGGGGCAATGGACCCATCATCAATCTGCCACCAGCAGAAACACCCGTTATCGAAACCATTTACGATCCCTTTAATAAGCTCATTGCCCCAATGCACGCAAGCGGTTGGTACGAAATCCAACCGGGGAGCAGATTCGAGCTTCGGCTGCGAGCAATCTGGCCA
>JANOOU010000691.1:0-1774 GCA_031421475.1 Gammaproteobacteria bacterium
CCAGGTTGTCATTGTTGGTAGTCACCAAACCACCGTCACCGTAACAGCCAAGATTTTTGCTGGGGAAGAAACTGAAGGCGCCGAAATCACCAAAGCCGCCGGTTTGTTTGCCGTCTATATGTGCGCCAAATGACTGGGCGCAATCCTCAATTATTTTTAAATTGTGTTTAGCGCAAATCTGTTTCAGTTCGGACATGTTAACCGGCTGGCCGAATAAATGTACCGGGATAACGGCTTTGGTTTTAGGTGTAATGGCTTGTTCAATTTTAGATAAGTTGATATTAAATGTTTGCGGATCGATATCGACAAACACCGGTTTCGCGCCCACATAACAAATGGCTTCAGCGGTAGCAATGAATGTAAAGGGCGTGGTGATCACTTCGTCACCAGCGCCTATGCCCAGTGCATTCACGGCGAGATGCAAGGCATCTGTGCCATTGGCAACGCCTATAGCATGTTTAACACCCAGGTATGCGGCAGTTTCTTTTTCAAAAGCCTGTACGTTGGGGCCGAGTATGAATTGTGTGGCTTCCAGTGCCTGTAATAAGCCGTTGTCAATTTCGGATTTCAGGCGGTGATATTGTTCCTTGAGGTCAACCATTGGAATATTCATAGTAATTACTCACTGATTAATTTTGATATGTGGATGGCTGTGGCCAGAGCACGACGTCCGGCTTCGCCATTGACTTTAACCGGCGTACCATTCTCGATACTGTCGAGGAAAGCGATAATCTCTACTTTTAACGCATCATTATTTTCATATACGTTTTCCTGGCTGATGATCTCCGGTATTCCGGGGAACATTTCTTTTTTGCCTTTGCTGTACATTTTCATGACACGGTTTTGAAAATCAACTGTAATGCAGGAATCAGCCTGGAATAAACGCATTTTACGTTCGGTTTTCATACTGATCCGGCTGGCGGTTACATTGGCTACGCAGCCGTTCTCGAATTCCAGTCGAACATTCGCAATATCCGTTGAGTTAGTTAGAACTTTTGCGCCTGATGCGGCGATGGATTTGACACTGGAATGTACAATATCAAGAATAATATCGATATCATGAATCATCAGATCGAGTACCACATTGACATCCGTGGCGCGTGGATTAAACGGTGCGAGACGGTGTGATTCAATAAATACAGGTTGTGTTATTTCTTTATCCAGATCCAGTAAGGCGGCATTAAAGCGCTCAAGATGGCCGACCTGAATCAGGCGTTTGTTTTTTCTGGCGAGCTCTATGAGCTCATCGGCTTCTTCGACTGTAACTGTGATGGGTTTTTCGATTAATACATGGCTACCATGACTCAGAAAATCTTTGGCAATATTGAAATGCAGCGAGGTAGGTGCTGCAATGCTTACGGCTTCTACATTGCCGAGTAGCGATTGGTAATCGGTCAAGCCTTGTACATTAAGTTTGGCAGCAATGGTTTTAGCCGTTTCGGCGTTGGCATCGACGACAGCGATCAGCTCACTGTTGGGCAAGACGGCGTATTTATCCGCATGGAATTTTCCGAGATAACCCACCCCGATAACGGCTGTTTTGATTTTACGCATGGCAGATTTCGCTTTATGATAATGGGCCAATAAATCTGCGCGAATTGTACCGGATTTCTACTGTACAGTATGTCGATATGAATGATAAAAACCTGAATTTAGCACGTTACCAATTTATTGCCGGTGTCGATGAGGCGGGGCGTGGACCTTTGGTCGGGGCTGTGGTGGCAGCAGCGGTGATATTGGATCCCCTGCGTCCGATACATGGCCTGATGGATTC
>JANOOU010000692.1:0-1864 GCA_031421475.1 Gammaproteobacteria bacterium
GGGATTGGTCAAACGCGTATCGGTAATGCGCGACCACAATATCGGATGCATTTCGGCCATGTTTGCTCCCCACAATACAAACACATCTGCATGTTCTAAATCGTCATAACAACCCATGGGCTCATCCGAACCAAATGCGCGAATAAACCCTGCCACTGCAGATGCCATGCAGTGACGCGCATTGGGATCAATATGATTGGAACGGAATCCGGCTTTATATAATTTGGCTGCCGCATAACCTTCCCATACTGTCCATTGCCCGGAACCAAACATACCAACACTGGAACCCATTTCTTCAACTGATTTTCCATGATTGGCAACCATGTCTTTTTTCATGGCCGCTTTCCATTTATCAGCCATGATGTCGAAGGCTTCATTCCATGACACTTCAACAAATTCACCATTCTTGTCGTACTGGCCATTGGTTTTGCGCAGCAATGGTTTGGTTAAACGATCTTTTCCATACATAATTTTTGATAAAAAATAACCCTTGATGCAATTCAGGCCGCGATTGACCGGCGCATCCGGATCACCTTGCGTCGCCACCACACGACCATTTTTGGTACCCACCAGCACACTGCAACCGGTTCCGCAAAAACGGCACGGTGCCTTGTCCCAGCGAATATCGTCCGGTTTTTTTGCCAAAGCGCCTTGCAAACCCGGCAAGCTGATGCCAGCAACCGCAGCCGTCGCTGCAATAGCATGGGCTTTTACAAAATCTCGACGTGTTAATTTCATACGGGTATCACCTCTTCGATATCTGCTATTGCATCACTAAATTGATAAACCATACTGGCCGAGAGCACGCCCTCGATTTTATAAAATCCGGTTAATGTATCCGCCACATACGCGCTACTTTCACCTTCAATGGTTACAATCAAACGGCCTTCAGGTGTCATTTCATGAACTTCAACACCGGCCCTGGATAACAGATTTTTTTTTACTTGCACGGTGTAATTATTTTTTACGTGAATTAACACGCCGCAAATATTAAAATCAGACATCACGTTCACCTTTTTGATTCGACATATCTGCATGTCCTACATCAATAGCTTGCACTGGACATAACGATACACATTCACCACAACCGGTACAGGCAGCTGCATTAAACTCGATACTCGAAGAACCACCGACTTGCATCCGAAAACGAATGGCACGATGTTCACACACATCACTGCAACTGCGGCAAATGACGCCGCGTTGGGCAAGGCAATTAGATTTAAAATGAGCCTTAATCGACCACGCATCATTAGAATTTCTGACTAGCGCGCCGCTGGCACAGGCCTGAGTACAGGCGCGGCAAAAATCACAACCACTGTGTGAAAAATCAACTTCGGGATAACCGCCCGCACCGCGACGAATAATATTAACGTGGCAAATTTTTATACAGGCATCACAACGCTCACATAAATCAATAAAGCGTGACTCTTCAACTGCCCAGGGCGGGCGCACAACAGGCGGACCATGAAAATGGCCACGCAAAAACTGCATTCTATTTAATTTCTGATTCATCGACCCTTCATATACAAAACACGTGAATGAGGATATGCATGCGCTGCATCACCGCTCTGAATATGCCGCACGTGAAATCCTAGATGAAGGAGGTACAGGTTGAGTTGCGATACATCAATAACATAATTGTCTGGTTAAACTTTCAATCACCTACAAGTTCCTGTTACGATCCAGCTATTAAACAGCTTGTTGCAAACAAGCACCCCTGACCCGAATGGCATTAAGTTAAGGGGATTTCGGGCTTTTGTAGGTTCGAATTTATTCGAACAAAAGTGCCATTAAGCAGACTATTGTTCGAATAAATTATTCGGCACATCCTATGCCTCACCCCTTCGGGGCAGGCATTCAAAAT
>JANOOU010000693.1:0-2021 GCA_031421475.1 Gammaproteobacteria bacterium
GACAAACCTCCGGCCCGGTGCTGGAACGCCCCGGTGATCTGGCCGCCTTGTTAACCAATCTCGAACCTCACGATGTATTGTTTATCGATGAAATACATCGTTTAAGCCCGGTGGTTGAAGAAGTGTTGTACCCGGCGCTGGAAGATTATCAACTGGATATCATGATTGGCGAAGGTCCGGCGGCACGCTCTATTAAACTGGATTTGCCCCCGTTTACGCTGGTGGGTGCAACCACTCGAGCGGGTTCCCTCACCTCACCATTACGTGATCGTTTTGGCATCGTATTGCGTCTGGAATTTTATAACGTGGTTGACTTGACTGCGATTGTTAAACGTTCGGCACATATTTTAAATTTACATGTTGATGCCCAAGGCGCAGAAGAAATTGCACGGCGTTCGCGCGGTACGCCACGCATTGCCAATCGTTTGTTGCGCCGGGTGCGCGATTATGCGGAAGTGAAATCGGATGGCCGTATTACATCCGAGGTGGCCGGCCTGGCACTGAACATGTTGCATGTTGATTCATTTGGCCTGGATCATATGGATCGAAAATTACTCATCACGGTAATCGAAAAATTCGACGGTGGTCCGGTAGGTGTTGAAAATCTGGCGGCCGCCATCGGCGAAGCGCGCGATACCATTGAAGATGTGATTGAACCGTATCTGATTCAGCAAGGCTTTTTGATGCGTACACCGCGTGGCCGGGTGGCAACGGCGAATAGCTATCGTCATTTTGGTTTGCAAGTGCCGGGGACTTTGGCGCAGCAACTGGGTGAATGAAGCTGGGTGAATAATCGGCTGGCGATCAATGATAAATTGGTTTTTGTTAACCGCGTTGGTTGTGAACTTAATTTATAGAAATGAATCCATGACTTTTAAATGGCCGATCCGGGTTTACTATGAAGATACTGATTCAGGCGGTGTGGTGTACTACGCCAACTACCTGAAGTTTATGGAACGTGCACGTACCGAGTACCTGCGGCAGTACCATATTGAGCAAGATGAAATGATAAAAAAACACAATGTCATTTTTGTTGTGCATCAGATACAGCTCGAATATCACAAGCCAGCTCGTTTCAATGACCTGCTCGAAGTGCGCAGTGATGTGATCGAGTGCAAAAAAGCCAGTCTTTTGTTTGAACAGAAAGTGTATCGCGTAGATGATGCGGCAATGTTATGTTCGGGCCAGGTAAAAGTTGCCTGCTTGCAGGCCGATTTGTTTAAACCGTGTGCCATCCCGTCTTTTATTCTGGAGAAAGTACGTGTCAACTGACTTATCAATTTTTCGTCTGGTAATGGATGCCAGTTTTTTGGTGCAACTGGTGATGTTGATATTATTAATGGCTTCTATTTTGTCCTGGTTTATGATTTTTCATAAATACAAGTTAGTGAAACATGCGGCGGCGGATGCCTCGCGTTTTGAAGATGAATTCTGGTCGGGCAGTGATTTAAGTGAGCTCTACACCAAGCTTAATCGACGCCGCGAAGACCGCGAAGGTATGGAAAAAGTATTCGAAACCGGTTTTGCCGAATTTGCGCGCTCATACAAACATGCAGGTGATCCGGCTTTCATGATGGCCAGCATTCAGCGCAGTATGAAAGTGGCGCTGTCACGTGAAGAAGAAAAACTGGAAGCGAATTTATCTTTGCTGGCCACCATCAGTAATACCAGCCCCTATATCGGATTGTTTGGTACGGTGTGGGGCATTATGAGCTCGTTCATTGCACTGGGCGCGGTTCAGAATGCATCTTTAGCCATGGTGGCACCGGGCATATCCGAAGCGTTGATTGCAACAGCGATGGGTTTATTTGCCGCCATACCTGCCGGTATTGCCTATAACCGCTACGCCGAAATTGTGGATAGACTGGTTGGACGTTACGAAAATTTCGCAGAAGAATTTACCACTGTTTTGCAACGCCAGGCACAGAAAAAAATGTCTGCGACTCAGACTGAAACCGCAGCGGCCAGTACCTGATGTCGAAGTCCAAGCGTAAGCCGATGTCGCAAATCAACGTCGTGCC
>JANOOU010000694.1:0-4809 GCA_031421475.1 Gammaproteobacteria bacterium
GATCGATTAAATCAACTGGACTTACCCGCCTTGAGCCTGTTTCTGGACCAAGAAACCGGTTCGTTGGTAGGTGAACGCTTACGTCGTGATGCCTTGAAATTACTGGCTCGCAAACAACGCTGGGAGGATTTTTTAACGTTCTACAAACCTCAGGATGATGTGGGTTTGCAGTGCATTAGGCTTGAAGCTCTGATGCACACCGACCAAATGCCGCAGGCTCTGGAACAGGTTTTACCCCTGTGGATGACAGGTCACTTTCTACCTCAGACTTGCGACAACATCGTAGCTGCCTGGGAAAACGATGGTCATCGCACCGCAGCACTAACTTGGCAACGCATCGAATTGGCCATGGACGTAGGTACTACACGTCTCGCTGATCGCCTGGCCGCATCGCTGGGCAAACCGGATCGGGCACTGGTTGAACTGTGGATCAACATTCACCGCAACCCGGAGCAGATCAGCCGCGGTAAATTACCTGCACACGAAAAAACTGGACTGGTGGTGGCTCATGCCATACGTCGCATGAGCCTGAAGAGCGTAGACAACGCCATTAGTGTCTGGGAAAAACTCAGCCGCCAAACCACTTTCAATGAAAGAGAAACCAGCCTGGCCTGTAAGTACATAGGCTTGTCACTGGCCCGTAACCACCATCCGGAAGCCTATATCTGGCTGAAACGTATCCCGCCGGAATATGCCGATGCACCTGTTATGGAATGGAAAATCCGTACCGCCATACGTCACGGTGACTGGTACCAGATTGTCACCGACATTCAGAACATGCCAATCCTGGCACAGTCAGATCTACGCTGGCAGTTCTGGTGGGCTTACGCCAATGAGCAGCTTGGCAACACCATCGAAGCAGAGGGTGTTTATCACTACCTCGCCACTCGGCGTGATTTCTACGGCTTCCTTGCCGCTGACCGTCTCGATTTACCCTACTCGTTTGAAGACCGGCCACTGGACATCAGTCTTGCCGACCTGAATACCATGGCGCAGCATCCTTCCGCTGCGCGTGCGCGTGAGTTATTTAATTTGGGTAAAACCATTGATGCACGACGCGAGTGGGCGCAACTGAGTAATGAACTGGATGAAACCGGCAAGCTCGCCGCCTCCAAGCTGGCTCAAATCTGGGGCTGGCACGACCGCGCTATTATTACCATGGGCAAAACCGCCTATCGTGACGATATTGATCTGCGCTTCCCGCTACTGATGCAAGACGAAGTTACCGCCTGGTCTGCCAGGCATAGCGTTGAGCCTGCGCTCACGTATGCCATCATCCGTCGGGAAAGCGCCTTTATGATCGACGCACGCTCACCGGTAGGCGCCACTGGCCTGATGCAACTCATGCCGAACACAGCACGTCACGTCGCCAAACAATTGCGCGTGCCCTACCATGGCACCCAGAGCCTGCTCATCAGTGACACCAATATCAGACTGGGCACGGGTTATCTGGGACAAATGCTGAAGGAACTGGATGACCAGGCGGCTTTGGCAGCGGCTGCATACAATGCTGGCCCGCACCGTGTAAAGAGCTGGCGCCCTGAGCAACCGATGGAAGCGGCACGCTGGATTGAAACTATTCCGTTTACAGAAACGCGCGAATACGTGAGTAATGTGTTGGCCTATACCGTGATTTATCAGCACAAGCTCGAGAATACCTATACACGCCTGGCTGATCGCATGCCGCTGGTTGCTCCACGCGGGGCTGTGCGCAGCGCTCAAATCATGATATCCAAGCAGGACAATGGCACATAATTTTATATAAAACATAAAGATACTTGCACTTCTTCATAAACTAGACTAACTTTGGATCGCAAGTCGTATCATACGACTAAAACCAGCATCTTTTTTAGTTTGGAGCATACAAAAAATGAGCACGAAGAAGGTCTCAATTGGTGATCGGGTTCGGATCAAAAGCACCGGTCAGGAAGTCATTATCGAACAGATCAGCCACCATGGCTTCTCCATTATCAAATTCAACAGCGGTGGTAAACACCGCTTGCTGAACCACAAACTCGAACCCATCACGGCTAATCGCCGCGTCGCGCTGCATTGATTCGCTGCATTGGCCTGCTATTAAGCCTACCTGTACAAACTGCGGCGCTGGATTCAGCGTCCGCAGCAGGCTTCTATCATCGGTGCACAGATCACATCCAGGGCATGATGCATTTCACCACCCGGTATCACCATGATATTGGGTCGTGACATATAGGCACCATGAATGCGCTTTAATAGAAACGGGAAGTTGTATTTTTTAGGCTCGCGAAAACTCACTACAATCACACTTTCCGACTCGGTCGGCACATCACGTGCAATGAATGGATCCGATGTATCCACGATGGGCATACGCTGAAAAATAATATCGGATATGGAAAACTGCGGCACAATGAAGTGAATGTAGTCGCGCAAACGACCCAGTATGGTTTTTACAACGACTTCGTGTGGCTGTTTACGATATTGATGTTCATTGTGTATTTTCTGTATCCATTCCAGGTTGATGGCTGGCGCAACAGCTATTAGCAGATCCACGTACTGCGCCACATTCACGCCCTTGTTAACACGTTCTCGACGCCTGTCGTATTCACCCCGCTGAATACTTTCATCCGTAACCTTGCGACGAGTCCAGGTTTCTGCAACAACACCGCCATGCAGGCCTTCATAAAATAACAAGTCGGTGTTATCAGGTAGCGGTTGCCAGCTACTGAAACTTCCAACGGGCAATTGAAACGCCTCCGTATTTTCAGCTGAAATATATTGTTTGCAGGCGCCTTTGCCAGTCGTTGAATAGCCATGGAATAAAGCTTCCAGCCTGGCAAAGTCGTTCAAGTCAGGGCCATAACAACTCACCCTGTGCCCGGCCGCTTCTGCTTGCGATATATGCCGGCCCAGGTCGTCTTGGGTATATTTTTGAAAGGCATCGCCATGCACAAACGCCGCCTTGAGCCCTTGCCGAAAAAAAATCTCGCGAAATGCTTTTTCAACCACAGTGGTGCCAGCTCCAGAGGCCCCGGTTACTGCAACAATCGGATATTTTGTACTCATTGACAGGCTGCTCTGCTAAAACCAGTGTTCTTTGTAATGCATTCGACGCCATTCAGCAAAATATTTTTTCACTGTTTAAGTAATCGTTAAAACTCTAATTTCTCTATATAACAACTACTCATCTGCCACCATTCGTCATATCTGGGTTGACCCGCTATAGATCACCATCTATTTAAAACAAAACGATATGACAGAGGGTGGATTCGGTCATGCATACGGTGGATGACAATATTACCTGGTACTACATGGGTACAGAACGACGTCAGGCTAGCAGGCCAAGACGCTATCACAGCAACCGGCGACATCGTTTACGCAGTGAATCACTGATCAGCAATTTTCGAGTCAATCCGGCCCGCCGCCAGGAAGATACTGACGGCTTTGTGGAAATCAGCACTTTGAGTAACAATAGTACCCGTAAAAAATTTCGCTTGAAGTCCAGATTATCGCGGTTTTAAAAATCAGGTTAAGGCACAAATTTCGCTGAGGGATCGATTACGCACCTCACCTTCCCGGGTCTGTGCAAATATCTGCCGCCCCAACTGGAAACCGAGTTCTCGATAGGCCTCAAATTGCACTTCGGTAAAAAATTGATCTGACGTAGGCTCATGTGGAAATAATTTATTTTCCCGGCGATAGCTGTAAATATCGTCATTCAATTCAGACACCATACAGGATTTAATGTATACGAAATAGCCTTGGCTGCCATCCTTGTAATAGATATTGCCTACCACATAAGGCCGCTTGGACAAACCCTGATCACCCTGTGGTTGCAATGCCGTTATATCAACTACCACGGCAGCACCAAAATCAACGCGCACCAGTTCAATTAACTTGGCTAAATCCTTAAAAATCCAATCTGGATCTGCTGCTCCATCTGACACAATTACATAACGGCATTGACGCCGGATTAATTCATACGCCGCGAGATTCTCAAAATGTCCGCCATCCGATAAATGCACATGACGATGATGTTCGTTCAATTTAATACCCAACATTTCATAGAGCAAATCGAAGTGCCAGCGTGGGCGGGAAAAGTTTTTCAGCAAAGCCGGTTTGGCAGGATTTCGAATCCAGTAACCTAACCGAACATTGAGCAAGCTCATTAAAAATACCACCGGACGTGAACGTGTGACGCCAGCAGCACCGGAAATGGTGAAAGCGGTGGCCAGGTCCATGCTGCCATCCAGGTAGCCCGGAATAATTTTGCCTTCGCTTACACGTTGTGCGTTGGCGGCGTAGCCGGTGGCATCCGAGCCACAATAGAGTGCCGAGAAAATAAAATTGTCGCCACCACGAATACATAATTTGGCATCTTTCGATGCAATTGTATTCATGGCGACGTTAATAATATGGTAAGGGGCCGTGGTTTGAACAATATCACGCAAATAAAAATTATTGGCAGCGGCATGTTGGTCGGACGAATCACCATTGGGGCTCACCAGGTAGGCCTCCAGCAGGCGGTCTCGATAAAAACGGTGCCTGGATACAAGATTTATATTGCCAAAAGTTCCGATTAAAACGGATAAAAAAAGCGAAGCCAACACTAAACTTAAGGTCCAATCTTCAATGCTACCGAATGCTGCCAGTTCCTGTATTCCTGTCGCCAGAGGGCGTAAACTTTCATTCCAGGGTCGCTGAACAAAATCATAACCCGCCAGCAATATTCCATAGAGCAACACCACCAGACCAATACGCAACAGCCAACCTGATTTTCCGCTGGATTCGTTTCCGGTGTTACGCGAATACCAACCGAACAACATTGATATC
>JANOOU010000695.1:0-10816 GCA_031421475.1 Gammaproteobacteria bacterium
ATGGCATTACTTCAAATTGCAGAACCCGGTGCAGCCACCGCGCCGCATCAGCATAAACTGGCCATCGGCATTGACCTGGGCACTACGCATTCATTGGTGGCGGCGGTGCGTAGTGGTGTGGCTGAAACTCTACCTGATGCACAGGGCCGACATTTATTGCCATCTGTCGTGCGTTATCTGGCGGGCGGGTGTGTGGTGGGTGATGACGCCAAAAACAATGCCGTATCGGATCCGTATAACACCATTATTTCAGTGAAGCGTTTGATGGGCCGTGGCCTGGCCGATATTAAATCGCTGGGCAACAAACTGCCTTATGATTTTGATAATGCAGATAGCGCCATACCGCGCATTAAAACGGCGGCAGGTATGAAGTCTGCGATTGAAGTGTCTGCCGATATTTTGCGCGTGTTAAAACAGCGTGGTGAACAAACCTTGGGTGGTGAACTCAATGGTGCTGTCATTACTGTACCGGCGTATTTTGATGATGCACAACGCCAGGCCACCAAAGATGCAGCGCGTCTGGCCGGTTTAAATGTATTGCGCTTACTGAATGAACCGACGGCTGCAGCGGTGGCCTACGGTTTGGACAGCGGCAGGGAAGGTCTGATCGCCGTTTATGATCTGGGCGGTGGCACGTTTGATATTTCGATATTGCGTTTAAACAAAGGTGTGTTCGAAGTGTTGGCCACGGGCGGTGATAGTGCGCTTGGTGGTGATGATTTTGATTTTGTTATCGCACAATGGATTGTAAAACAGGCCGGGCTGGACTTGCAGGCGCTGGATGCAACGACCGTGCGATTATTACTGCGTGAAGCCTGCACTGCAAAAGAAACCTTGTCGGCACAGGAACAGGCTGAGTTGAATATTGAACTGGGTTGCAGTCAAAAATGGTTTGGCACCTTAAATCGTGACATCTTCAACGAGTTAGTGGATCCGCTGATTAAAAAAACCCTGCTGTCGTGCCGCCGTGCCTTGCGCGATGCTGGCATCGAACACGCCGATATAATGGATGTGATCATGGTGGGTGGTTCCACCCGTGCGGTGCGCGTACGTGAACGGGTTGGCGAGTTTTTCAAACGCGAACCTTTGGTGAGCATAGACCCGGATAAGGTGGTTGCGGTGGGCGCGGCAATACAGGCCAATGCATTGGCTGGCAACGCACGTGAGGGTGACGTGTTGTTGCTGGACGTGATTCCCTTGTCACTGGGCATTGAAACCCTGGGTGGCCTGGTAGAAAAAATTATTCCGCGCAACACGCCCATACCGGTCGCCAGGGCGCAGGAATTTACCACCTACAAAGATGGCCAGACCGCCATGGCGATACAGGTATTACAGGGCGAACGTGAACTGGTGGCCGATTGTCGTTCGCTGGCGCGCTTCGAACTGCGTGGCATACCACCACGCGTAGCCGGTGCGGTGCGTATAGGCGTGACGTTTCAGGTAGATGCCGATGGCTTGTTGAGTGTAACGGCGCGTGAAGAAACCAGCGGTATAGAAGCGCAGGTGGTGGTAAAGCCATCGTATGGTTTGAGCGATGGTGAAATTGAAACCCTGTTGCGCGATGCCATGGTGCATGCCAGTACCGACAAAGATCAACGCAGCCTGCGTGAACAGCAAGTTGACGCCGACCGGGTGATCGAAGCTCTGGATGCGGCCATGATTGAAGATTCGGGGCTGATGGATGCCGCCGAAACACAGCGTATTTTGTTGGCCAGGGAACAGCTGAAAACCGTACGAGCTGGCACCGATAACAAGGTGATAAAACGCGCCATGGAGCATCTGGAAAAAACCAGTCATGACTGGGTAGCCCGGCGCATGAACGCCAGCGTACGCCAGGCCATGGCCGGTCAACATGTTGATGAATTTACCCGCAACAAAAAGAAATAGAGTAATCACGCATGCCGCAACTTATTTTTTTACCACACCCCGATAAATGCCCTGACGGCATGGCGATAGATGCAACGCCGGGTATCAGTATTTGCGATGCTGCCCTGCAGCACGGCATTGATATTGAACATGCCTGCGAAAAATCCTGTGCCTGTACCACGTGCCATGTTTATATACGTGAAGGTGGTGCATCCCTCAATGCCAATAGCGAGCTCGAAGACGATATGCTCGACAAGGCATGGGGCCTGGACCCGGATTCACGTTTGAGTTGCCAGACGCTGGTAGGTCACCAGGACCTAGTGATTGAATTACCTAAGTACACTATTAATATGGTTTCAGAGCATCATTAGGATAAACCCATGAGCTTAAAGTGGACTGATTCGCTGGAGTTTGCCCTCGCGCTGGACGAGGCGCATACCGATGTAGACCCGCGTTATGTGCGGTTTACCGATTTGCATAAATGGGTCTGCGCACTTGATGAATTTGAGGATGTACCGGAACAATCCAATGAGAAGATTCTCGAAGCCATACAAATGCACTGGATTGCCGAGCACGACTAGGCTTATTGTGTTTTGATAATCGGCTAAACCCGCGTAATATTCGCGGGTTTAGTTTTTAGAGAGAATGACCCAGTTGATTTCGAGGCCTGATGTGAACATTCCTGCAGACAGCACTGTAAAACCGCCTGCCAAGATCAATCTTCTCGGATTAAACCGTCAGGAGCTGGAGGCGTTTTTCGTCAGTTTGGGCGAGAAGCCATTTCGCGCCTCCCAACTGCTGAAATGGATGCACCAGCAGCATGTGGACGACTTTAGCCAAATGAGCAATGTCAGCAAGGCCATGCAACAGCGTTTGGCGGAGGTGGCCTGCATCGTGGCGCCTGAAGTGGCGGTCGATCAATTGTCGGTGGATGGCACCCGTAAGTGGGCCTTGCGCCTGCATGACGGCAATGTCATCGAAACCGTTTTTATTCCTGAAGACGATCGCGGCACCCTGTGTATTTCTTCGCAAGTGGGTTGTGCGCTCGATTGCAGTTTCTGCTCCACAGCGCGTCAGGGTTTTAGCCGAAATCTCACGGTGGCTGAAATTCTGGCCCAGATCTGGTTGGCCGGAAAACTCTTGAAAGAGGAAGGCAAAACCGGGCGTACAATCACCAACCTGGTTTTAATGGGTATGGGCGAGCCCATGCTGAATTATGAAAATGTTGTTAAATCCATCGATATTTTTCTGGATGACTTTGCCTACGGATTGAGTAAGCGCCGGGTTACCGTCAGCACGGCAGGTGTCATTCCGGCAATCGATCGACTAGCCGACCGCCACGATGTACAACTCGCTATTTCGTTACATGGTGTAAACGATGCGATACGTAATGAATTAGTACCGCTGAATAAAAAATATCCGCTGGCTGAATTGTTGGAGGCCTGCCATCGTTATATGGCAAAACAACCTGCACGGGCACGCATCACCATAGAATACGTAATGCTCGATGGTGTGAATGATAGTTTACCGGAGGCGCAAGCCCTGATTAAGCTGCTCAAGGGTTTGCCAGTAATGGTAAATTTAATTCCGTTTAATCCGTTTCCGGGTTCGGGATACAAAACATCGTCGCCCGACGCGGTAAAAAGATTCCAGACAAAATTGCATGATGCAGGTGTGATTACAGTCGTCAGAAAAAAACGCGGTGATGATATTGATGCAGCTTGTGGCCAACTGGTCGGCAAAGTAGCTGATCGTAGTCGTCGCACCGAAAAATTTATAATTCCAAGATTCGGGATGCGTTTATGACCTTAATAAGATATCTGCTCGTTGTGTTTTGTTGTTTGTTGGCAGCATGCGCCTCCAGCCCCGCCCAAGAAAAAAAGAAAGGGAATGATATTGATGCAGCAAAAATGAATGTGCAGCTGGCATCCGGTTACATGCAGCGTGGTCAACTGGAGATAGCCAGAGAAAAATTGGCAAAAGCGATAGAGCAAGATCCCAACTATGCACCCGGTTTTACCACCATGGCGGTATTAATGGAAATGGTAAACGAACCTGATAAAGCAGAGGAATACTACCAGGATGCATTGGATATAGACTCGCGTAATCCGGAGTTGCATAACAACTATGGACAGTTTCTTTGTAAGCAAAAAAAACTGGATGAAGCTATCAAGCATTTTGATATAGCGATCAAAAACCAGTTTTATGAAACACCTGAAAAAACCTACGCCAACCTGGGTTATTGTTTGATGCAAGGCGATAATCCAGATTATAAAAAAGCAGAAATGAATTTACGTAAGGCCATTAAAATTAACCCCAAAATGCCTACCGCACTATTAAATATGGGTGAGCTGGGCATAAAAACCAAACAATATCTCATGGCGCGTGCCTATACGCAGCGCTATCATGCTGTAGCGCGTAAAACAGCAAATAGTTTATGGCTGCAGATCCAGGCAGAAAAAGCACTGGGTGACAAAAAGTATTATCAAGGACTGTCACGCGAATTACTTAATACGTTTCCTGAGTCGCCTGAGGCAGATTTATTGATGGAGCATGCGCAAAAATGAGTGATGAGCAAGTAAAAGTTGCGGCTATGAACGAAGTGGCTGGCAGTGTGATCGAGGAAAAGCCGCATCTGGAGTTTGGTTTGCATTTGGCGAGAGCAAGGAAAGCAGCCGGGTTAACCACACGCGATGTAGCTGATCGTCTCAAACTGCACGAAGATATAATCAAGGCGTTGGACGAGTCGCGTCTTGATATTCTACCGGCGGCTGCTTTTACACAGGGTTACATAAAGGCCTATGCGAAGCTTCTGAAAATATCGCCAGATGAAATCATGTGTGATTATCATGTAATGATGCCCAGCAAGGTGGTGTCGCTGGCTGTTCCGACGGGTGTGCCAGCCGAGCATAGTAGCCGTGATGTGATAGTGAAAGGGACTAGTTATGCCCTAATAGCGCTTGCGCTGATTTTATTTATATTCTGGATTCAACAATCCGAATTTGAATTATCGGGCAATCTTGTGCAACAGATTGAAAATGTAGATTTATTATTAGGGGACACAGCTGATTCCGAACCGGTTTTGGAAACTAATCGGATGGTCGAGAGACAAAATGAACCCGCGATGGAGGTTCAACCACTACCGACTCCTGTGGCTGTTGTGGCCATCAATAAAAAAGAAGTCGTAGTAGAAAAACAAGCTTCGGTTGTGATGCCTGAATTCAAACGAGAAGAGCCAAAAACGGAGCTCAAACCCGTAATACGCAGCCCTGTTATTATAGAGAAACGGGTTGCTACAGGAGTAGAGGCGAATCGTGAAGAAAATGTTGCAGCGGTCGTTGCAGTAGAGGATGTGATCAAACTGTCCGCATCTGCCGAATCCTGGGCTGAAGTGCAGGATGCAGACAATAACCGCCTGTTTTATTCATTGATTAAGGCGGACAGTAACTACGCAATAAAAGGGCGTGCGCCCTTTAAGGTTTTTCTTGGCAATGCACCTTCGGTATCAATAGAGGTCAATAATCAGACTGTTGACATTAGTCGTTATGTGCGTCCAAGTAAAATTGCACATGTAAAAATTAACGCTAAGGCGGCGACGCAATTCGGTGGGGCCAGAGATACCAATCAGGTAACCGATCAATACATTCCGGAAACGCCAGCAGGCGTTAGCAGAACAGAATAAACCACCATGAGTTCATCTATACAATCCATTCGTGGCATGCACGATGTTTTGCCTGAACAATCTGGTTTATGGCAATTTTTCGAAAATACTGTGCGTGACATCGTGCAGTCATATGGCTATCGTGAAATTCGTATGCCAGTGGTTGAATCGACCGATTTATTTTGTCGTTCAATTGGCGAAGTTACCGATATAGTTGAAAAAGAAATGTATACATTTTCAGATCGCAATGGCGATAGCCTGACATTGCGACCCGAAGGTACTGCATCGTGTGTGCGCGCCTGCGTACAACATGGTTTGTTGCATAACCAGCAGCAACGATTGTGGTATATGGGGCCTATGTTTCGCCATGAGCGTCCCCAAAAAGGCCGTTATCGTCAGTTTCATCAAATCGGTGTTGAAACCTTTGGCATGAACGGCCCCGATATAGATGCCGAATTGATTTTAATGACGGCACGTATCTGGAAAAAACTGGGCCTGAAAAATATTCGCCTCGAAATGAATACGCTGGGTACAAACGCGTCGCGCAGCGCCTATCGAGAGGTGCTGGTTACGTATTTATCCTTACATAAAACTGTTTTGGATGAAGACAGTTTGCGTCGATTAACATCTAATCCGTTGCGTATACTTGATAGTAAAAATCCATCCATGCAATCGATTATCGATGCAGCGCCTAAATTGATGGATTATCTGGATGATGAATCGCGTCAGCATTTTGAACAATTAAAAATAATTTTAGATGCCGCTGACTTGTCTTATACAGTCAATCCACGTCTGGTACGTGGCCTGGATTATTATTGTAAAACCGTTTTTGAATGGGTCAGTGATGATTTGGGTGCACAAGGCACGGTATGTGCCGGTGGTCGTTATGATGGGCTGGTCGAACAGCTGGGCGGGCGTGCAACCACAGCTGCTGGTTTTGCAATGGGTGTTGAGCGTTTGCTTGTCTTGCTCGAAGAGCAGGGTTTTAAACACATAGATTCAGTAGATGTCTTCATTGCCATGCAGGGTGACGCCGCACAAACAGCGGGCATGTTATTGGCGGAAAAAATGCGTGATAATTTCCCCACACTTACTATGCAAACTAATTGTGGCGGGGGCAGTTTTAAAAGCCAGATGAAAAAAGCCGATAAAAGTAATGCAAGTATTGCAATGATTCTTGGCGATGATGAGGTTAAACAAAATAAAGTGGCAGTCAAATATTTACGTGAGCAAATTGACCAGGTATTGGTAGATCAAAATGATGTTATATCTGTGCTAAGTGCATGGCTTAAGAAAAATTCGGAGTAAATATGGAATTCGAAACTGAAGAACAAGAATTAGATGCTTTAAAAAAGTGGTGGAAAAAATATGGCAAAATAGTTATTGCCGGAATTATCATCGGTGGCGGCTTGATTGTCGGTTGGCGTTTTTATCAAGAATACAAATTAAATCATGCCGAGAAGGCCAGTGCCTTGTACGAAGTGGTTTTGCAGGCAGCCGGGTCGGCTGGTGATATCAATACGCAGCAAACCCAGGTTAATGAATTGATGGCGCAATATGCCGATACACCCTATGCGGCTTTGTCAGCATTAGTGCTGTCTGGGCAACAAGCCAAATCCGGTGATAATGTAAAAGCTGCGCAACAACTTGAATGGGTCATTAAAAATTCATCTGCTGTTGAAGTCAGCACTATTGCTCGCTTGCGTCTGGCCAGAATAATGTTGGCGACTGAGCAATTTGATTTGGCCTTGAATCTTGTTAACAGTGAGTACCCGGAAAGTTTTACGGCATTGTTTGAAGAACTTAAAGGTGACTTGTATGTGGCACGTGGTGAAACAGAATTGGCACGTATCGCCTACGATAAAGCAATACAGGCTTCGGAAGCTCGCGTCAGTGATTTTCTGAAAATCAAACGAAATGATTTGGGACAGGCGAGCATAAGCGGGCCTGCATCATGAGATGGCTAC
Organism: Gammaproteobacteria bacterium; assembly: GCA_031421475.1. Taxonomy (GTDB): domain Bacteria; phylum Pseudomonadota; class Gammaproteobacteria; order SZUA-229; family SZUA-229; genus JACPVK01. The sequence goes on from JANOOU010000695.1 coordinate 7,495, forward strand.
TGCCTATATTTGTGGTGTTAGGTCTGCTGGCCTGTGGCGACAAAGACAATGCTGAACCACCTGCCGATCTTGTGGACTTTGACGCCAGTGCCAACGCTGAAAAGTTATGGTCTGTATCGATTGGTGGCGGAGTAGCGCAGCAATATCTAAAATTATATCCTTTATTATTGACCGATCGGCTCATTGCAGCGGATCGCAGCGGTAAAGTGGCTGCGGTGAATGCCATAACCGGAAAAATAATTTGGCGTGTTGATCTGGATGTCGTTATTACGGGTGGTGTGGGTGGTAATGCAGAATATTATTTTGTTACCACGCGCGATGGTGAAATTATTGCACTGAATCCTTTAGGGGGCATTCTTTGGCGTCAGAAAATTTCGAGTGAATCTTTGGCACCTGCTGTGGCGGATGATACTCGTGTCTACATTCGTGGTGGTGATGGCGGGGTCACTGCTTTATCTGTAACCGATGGGGCTTTTCTTTGGTTATATACACGGGACGTGCCTGCCTTGAGCTTGCGTGGCAACAGTACGCCTATACTTGATGAATCTCGTATGTATGTCGGCTTGGATAATGGTCGTCTGATTGCGCTGAATGTTCAGGATGGCCGTTCCGTGTTCGATGTGGCGGTAGCAACGGCTACCGGCCGTTCAGAAATTGAACGCCTTAATGATGTGGATGGCAGTGCATTACTCGATAAAAATTTGCTTTTCATCGCAAGTTATCAAGGGCGTGTGATAGCACTGGATATACGTCGCGGGCAGTTGGTGTGGACGCGAAAAATATCGACCTATAGCGGCGTGGATGCTGGCGTCAGTAGTATATTTATTGCGGATGATCATGATCATATCTGGGCAATGAGTCGTGAGAATGGTGCAACCTTGTGGAAGCAGGAAAAATTACAGGCACGCCAATTAACACGTCCAAGTGTTTCTGGGGATAATATTGTTGTGGGTGATTACGCGGGTTATTTACATTGGCTGTCACAATTCGATGGTCATTTTGTAGCGCGTGTACATGTGGATAGTGATGGCATATTGGTGCCACCTGTTGTCAGTAATGATCGCGTTTATGTCATGACTCGCGATGGTGATCTGGTTGCTTATCAGTTGAAGCCTGATGCCTGAAAAATATTCAAAAGCAAGAGTCCGCAAATGCACGCAAATAAACGCAAATGAGAACAAAAAATAACTTGTGTTATTTGCGTTCATTAGCGTTTATTTGCGGATAATCTTTTTTTTACAAAGTGATACATAATGCTACCCGTAATCGCACTAGTTGGTCGTCCCAATGTTGGTAAATCAACATTGTTTAATGTGTTGACGCGCACACGTGATGCCCTGGTGGCCGATATGCCTGGCTTAACACGCGATCGCCAATACGGTCATGGTCTGTATAACCAGCGCACCTATATTGTGATTGACACAGGGGGTTTAAGTGGCGAATCGGATGAGCTCGATACGCGTATGGCGCAGCAAACCATGTTGGCGGTTGAAGAATCGAATCAGGTTTTATTTATGGTCGATGCGCGTGATGGCATGATGGCGGCGGACCAGGCCGTTGCCATGCAATTACGGCGGTTAGGTAAAAAAATTCATTTGGTGGTGAATAAAGCAGAGGGACTTTCGATCGATCAGGTTATGACAGAATTTTCCGAATTGGGATTCTCTGCCATTAATATTATTTCATCGGCACATGCCCAGGGGATTACTCAATTACTGGATGATGTTTTCGCCGGATGGCCGGAGTGGCAGGTAGCGGATGCTGAATCACATGATGGCCGGATTAAGGTCGCCATAGTAGGCAAGCCCAATGTGGGCAAGTCCACCTTGGTGAATCGTATTTTGGGTGAAGAACGTGTAGTCGTCATGGATATGCCAGGCACAACGCGCGACAGTATACATATTCCTTTTGAGCACCATGATCAGTTGTACACGCTGATTGATACCGCCGGTGTGCGTCGCAGAAAAAATATCATCGAAGTGGTCGAAAAATTCAGCATCATCAAAACTTTGCAGGCTATAGATGAATCGCATGTGGTGGTGTTGTTAATTGATGCGCACGAAGGTGTAACGGATCAGGATTTACATTTGCTGGGTTATGTCATTGACGCCGGTCGCGCCCTAGTGATAGCCATCAATAAATGGGATGGCCTTAATGAGTATGATCGTCAGCAAGTGCGTAATGCTGTTGAGCAAAAATTACAGTTTGCACGTTTTGCCGAATTGTTTTTTATCTCGGCCTTGCATGGTTCCAATGTGGGTCTGTTATACAAGGCTATAGACTCCTCCTATGCGTCGGCCTGCCGCAAAATGGCCACCCCAGAATTAACCCGTATTCTGGAACGTGCCATGACCCGGCATCAGCCGCCCTTGGTGAGTGGACGGCGCATCAAGCTGCGTTATGCACACCAGGGTGGGCAGAACCCGCCGCTGATTATTATTCATGGCAACCTGACCGAGTTAGTGCCAGCCACCTACAAACGTTATCTGGTTAACACTTTCATGGAAACACTGGATATACGTGGCACGCCGTTACGGCTGGAGTTCAAAACCGGTGCCAACCCCTACGCGGGCCGTAAAAACAGCCTGACAACGCGACAGCTACAGCGTAAAAAACGCCTGATACGTCACGTTAAGAAGTGAGGTAAAGGCAAGTAGGCCAAATCAGGTCTATAGTTCTCAGCTGTTGACGTGATATCTCAGCTGTTGACGTTAACTCTACACAATTCCCGTCCGAGGCTTGTATAGCAAATAATCAGCGGCTTATTTGACCAACTCTAGTTGTTTAACTATATAGAAACGTAATGTTGAGCAATATCATTGCTATATAGAACGTTTTTAAAAAACAATATTAAGAAACAAAGCTACGAGGATCATATTAATGAATAAAAATACTATTCATATTGCAGTGTTGGGCGCTTTATTTATAACGGGGCCAGCGGCGGCGATGGAGTTCGATGGCTTTCTGACTGCGGGCATGGCAATACATGATCAAAGTGCAAAATATCCTGCTGCTCTCGGTGGCGGGGATGCAGATATCGCCTATCTTGACGGCGTTACAAAAAATGTGAGTTTCGACAACGACTCCAAGTTCGGCTTGCAAGTGAGTGCCAAGGTGGCTGAAAACATGCAGGCTGTGGCACAAATTCTGGCGCGTGGCTCTAACGACAATTACAACATGGATATAGCCTGGGCCTACCTGGATTACCGCCTGACTGAGGGTCTGAGTCTGCGTGGTGGCAAGGTAAAGGAACCGGTGTTTCTGATTTCCGATTATTTTGAAGTGGGTTATGCCTATCCCTGGATACGTCCGCCGCAAGAGG
>JANOOU010000696.1:0-2079 GCA_031421475.1 Gammaproteobacteria bacterium
GGACGACGACGTATTCTTAATTTGCTTATATTGGTGTGTATCCTTTTCAAGCGCTTCGGTAGTAAGACCCGTGCCATGAAATATCACAAACAGATATTGCAGTATGGTAATCAAGCCATTAACTATCAGGTATTTTTTAAATCCAAACAGAAATCCAAAGTAATCATAGATGTACTGCCAAATGGCGTTGTGCAGGTAAAAGCACCTGAGACCGCAACGCTAAAAGAGATCAAACTAGCGGTACATAAGCGCGCACGCTGGATTTTTAACCACACAACAATAATCAAACATCGATATACCCATGTACTACCACGACAATATGTCAGCGGTGAAAGCCATTATTATTTAGGTCGCCGCCACGCACTAAAAATTATTAAAGTTAAAAAAGAAAATCAGCAAGTAAAATTACGGCGCGGTCAATTGCAGGTTCACACCGCATCACGCCAACCTGAAATTATTAAAGAACTGATGCATGACTGGTATCGCAGCCATGCAGAGGATGTGTTTGAGCGCCGACTTGAGTCGATACTTTTACAAATACCTTGGCTCAAGCACGCTCCCACCCTAAAATTACGTTCCATGAAAAAACAATGGGGCAGCTGCTCACCTCAAGGAACCCTGTCACTCAACCCGTATTTAATTAAAGCGCCAGGAGAATGTGTAGACTACGTGATTTTACATGAGCTATGCCACCTCAAAGAACATAACCATAGCAAAAAATTTTATACGTTACTTGGCAAGCTCATGCCTGAATGGGAAGACATTAAATTAAAACTGGATGGCATGTCGGAACTGTTATTGGCTGAATAGTCTTGTTTGATGAGTAAAAACTCGAAAGCTTGATTCAGAATGAGCAAACAATCCTTATTAAATATTTTTTCATGAAAACCAAAATCTCAATTCGCCTGTTGCGCCGCAACAGCCATCGTCTTCACCAATCGCGTTGCCTAAGACTGCGGTTGCACGTCCATTCATGAATTATCCGCCATACTCCGTCACAACTCGCCTTAAAATAACGCTGAGATTCCCAACAAAACTTGTCCCCGCATGTTTCTGGCGGAGAGCATTCTGGAATAACAGATGAATAATGTTGCTCGACTTAATCAGAGCTTCTCTGATACAGGAGCCGGTTTAGTCATCATTGAGAACTATGCAAATCGATTCCCGCCAAATCGGTATGATTGCGTTTTTGTTTGGCGGTGTCAGAGCGTAAATCATCCAGATGTTGAAGATAGGCCGGGGTCACATCTTTGGTTACATACTCACCATCAAAGCATGAGCAATCAAAATCTTTAAGCTTTTTGTTACCGCGTTGCACAGCAGTTATCAGATCCTGCAAATCCTGATACACCAGCCAGTCGGCGCCAATTATTTTCGCAATTTCGTCCACGCTGCGACGATCCGCAACGAATTCTCTGGTCGAGGGCATGTCGATGCCATACACATTGGGATAGCGTACCGGTGGTGCAGCCGAGGCCATATACACTTTGCGGGCACCGGCTTCGCGCGCCATTTGAATAATTTGTTGTGAGGTGGTGCCGCGCACAATGGAATCGTCTACCAGCAATACCACCTTGTCTTTAAACTCAAGATCGATGGCATTGAGTTTCTGACGCACCGATTTTGTACGCTGGGTTTGGCCCGACATGATAAAGGTACGGCCAATATAACGATTTTTCATGAAACCTTCGCGATATTTAACACCCAGTGTGTAAGCCATTTCGAGAGCCGCGGTGCGACTGGTGTCGGGAATCGGAATTACCACATCAATATCGTGATCGGGACGTTCGCGTAATACTTTTTCGGCCAGATGTACGCCCATACGTAAACGTGCCTTGTACACCGAAATATTATCGATAATGGAATCGGGGCGCGCAAAATAAACAAATTCAAAAATACAGGGATGATACTGCGGGTTTTCGGCACATTGTTGCGCGTGCAAATTGCCATCTATATCAATATAAATCGCTTCGCCCGGTAGCAAATCACGCTCCAGTGAAAACCCTGATGCATGCAAGGCGACGCTTTCAGAAGCAATCATGTATTCCACACCCTGTTCGGTAGAGCGTTTGCCAAAAC
>JANOOU010000697.1:0-4849 GCA_031421475.1 Gammaproteobacteria bacterium
CTTTACGATTTTTCAGCATTTCTTTTAAAATATTTTCTGCGAGATCCAGCTTGTTATTGTTTAATGCAGTAATGGCATTGCGATAGTCATTGCGTTCGCTATCTGAAATGATTGCTGCGCTTTTCTGAGTTGAGTTAGTGGGGGGTGTCGACGTTCGATCGGAATGAACGGCGGGTGTACAGGCCGCTATGGAAGCCACCAGCAGTACTAACAAAATGTTATTGATAGACATTGATGTACGCATCCATTTTAGCTTCGCGGTTGTAGCGAGCAGGGAAAAGCTCTTTCAAGCGGCTGTGACTTTGTTTAATCCAGTCAGTGTAAATACCCTCTTTCACCCGCGATATATTGGTTTCATAAAACTCAATGGCTTTTTCTTCGAAGGGAAATGCCTGGTCTTCAAGCAGAATCTGATATTGCTCCAGTTCTTCTGCATTTAGTTTTTTGGGGCGTTCCGACGTTAACAATGCCTTGCTGAAGTCGCTGTAAATTTGCGCTATTGAATAAGTGGATTGAGTAACAATTTCCAATATGCCGTATTGCGATGCCTGGCCATAATAATTAACGGATTTAAGCATGGCTGATTTTTTCAACTTAAGATTTTGGGCCAGAGGTTCAACTAATTTGTAACGCTCGTACTCGGCCTGGCTGTCTTTGGCCAGGTTCAGATTAGCTGTGGATGTTATGAATTTTGTTCTGTCATTTTTATCGCTCTTCGAGGTGGAGCTGTCAGCCTTTGCAATCGTCTCATTCCATTTCAAGGCCATTTTATGATTGCCCGTGGTGGTATAAAGCGTGCTTATTTTATGCATAGACTCCATGTTTTGAGGATAAGGTGTCTTGAATGTGTTGGCGTATTCTGTGTAGGAGCGTATTGCTGAAGTGTAGTCTTTCTTGGTTTCATATAATTCAGCTGCTTGCCAAAGGGCGGCCATTCTAACTTCCGAGTTCTGATCGAACTGAGAGATTTTTTCAAATTGACGTGCTGCTTCAATATCTTGATTGGAATTAAGATAGGCAATGGATAGTTTTTTTGTTACATCCTGGCTGTATTGATTGTCTGGATACATGCGTTGAAATTTTGTTATGTAAGCAATCGCGTTTTGCCACTGCTTATTGGCAGTAGCCAGGGCCACGGCATTATACAAGGCAGTCGGTGCTATATCAGATTGGGGAACTACATCCGATATACGGGCATAGTGTGCGTTGGCTGACTGGATATCGTTGCTGGTTTTGCTCGATTCCGCCTGTTGGTAAATTGAAATAGCTATTTTGTTTTGGATTTCCTTACGTTTTTTGGGATCCGATGTTTCTGCAGCCAATTCAGTATAAATACTTTCCGCTTTTGTATAGTTGTGCAATTCGTAATAGGCATGCGCCAGTATGCTAGTAGTTGAATACATAATGTCAGGCCGTGCTGCGTCGGATATGAGTGAGGCAAGCTGTATCGCTTCGGGGTATTTTTTGGCTTGATGTGCAATTTCTGCAGCATGCAATAAAACGCTGTTGCGGCGAATATCACTGGAGTATTGCTGGCCAAATAAGGTTGCATATTCAATATGTTTATTAACGTAGCTGTTTTTGTCGGCCAGTTCTTTGTTATTGCCAAGTATGTCAGTTACGGTAATGGCGGCGTAGGCGGCTTCTTTATTTAAGATAATGCCATTATCGAATGCAGCCAGCTCATAGTATTTAAGGGATTCAGGCCAGTTTTTGTTTTCATTTAATAGCTCGGCGTAGAGATAGTAAATATTGTCTTTACGTGCCTGCGAAGCGTAATTTTTTAAATAGCGTTTGTACCAGAGATCAGCCTGATCAAAGTTGGCTGTTTTGTGATTTTTTTGATAAAGATTATGGTGGTGTGTTGCAACCAGGAGTACATATTCTTTAAGTTTGTCTTTGATGGTTTTTTCAATTTCTGGATCTTTATTAACCAACCAATAACGACTGTCCGGGTTATACGTTATATAAGCGTCTTCGATAGCAGTGAAAATCTTGTTATCAAAACCGCTGCTACGCCATATATCGATAATCGCCAGTTTTGCATAGGGAACTTGATTGGACTCGGCATTAAATTCAATAAATTGTTGCAGGGTGGTGGCGGCGTCAGAGAATCGTTCCTGTTTTAAATAGGTGTTACTGACAGTGTAATAGGTGTAATAAATATATTTGAAGTCGCGTTTGTCTTTAAAATAATCATGCAAAGCCTGTGAATTGCCGAGGTAAGAAAAAGACAAGCTAATGGCTCTAAAGTATTCATCGAACTGATTGCGCTCGGTGTCATCCATCTTATCCAGCGTGTTAAAGTCATGGTAGATCAGGGCTTCCATATAATCATCCAGAGACTCCGTATATAGTTCTTGCTTAAAGCGAGCCCAGCCACGTTTGAATAATGCTTTCTCGTAGAAGGTATCGCTCTTCTGTGATGACGTGACTTCTGAGTAGGCCAGTTCAGCAGAAAGATAATCCCTTCTGGAAAAAAACTCTTCAGCCAACCGGAACTGGGCTTCGGTATAGAACGGTGATTTTTTGTATTTGTCCGCTATTTTGCCTAAGGCTTTAATTGATTTGGCATGGTGATCACGTTGGGCATAGGCTTTCGCCAGCTGGTATAGAATTTTGTCATTGTTTTTAGCGTCCGGGTAATCGCGTAGCGCGGTTTCCAGTAGTTCTATGGTTTTATCCAGCCTGGCGTCATACAAGGCATCGCTTTGTACTGAAGTCTTGTTTTGTGTGAGGCTTTCCTTTTCTTTTAAAATATTTTCAGAGAGCCTGAATTCAAGCTCAGCCAGCCGGTTAATGGCGGACATTCTTGAGTTGTCGTTAGTGGCAGAGTGTTTAAGGTAATCGGCATAGGCCTGTCTAATTTCATCTTCGGATTTGGGTTTTACGAAAACATCGCTGCTTTTTTTAGCTGATTTGACGGTGTCAACGTCGCGTAACGTCGATATAACAGGCGCCTGCTGACACGCGACGAGCAGGAAGGTTGTGATTGAAATCAGGATAAAAATTCGCATATTCTATTTATTATCAATCAGGCTGGTGTCGAACAGATTCGCAAGGCCGTATCGCGACTGATTCAGGTAGCTGTTTAGATAGACTTTACGTTGTGAAATAATCTCGGCTTCTACGGCTATGTAGGCCGCTTTATAATCCTGCTGTAACTCAGTTAACTTGCTAATGGATTTTTTCGCGGCCGCACTGTTTAATGTGCTGCTGGCTTTCAATAAAGCAACAATCCTGTCAGGATTTTTTATAACGGATTCCGGCAGCTCCCTGTTTAGTTCAAACAAATTATTATTGATAACCAGTTCATAGTCGTTGCGGGTCTGTTTTATAGCATTCAAACCAGATAATGTTTTGTTATAAGGTTTGTCAAGATTCTCTATACGCGTTTGATAATACTTAATGGCTTCGTTATAGCTGGTTGTGGCGGTCATTTCCTGACCCAGTTTTTTGTAGATAAACGGATGTAACAGATAGGATTCATCGATCGATAAATCTATATTCTCTTTATTTTTTAAAGCAGAAAGTGCGTTTAATGCGCCGATTAGATCATCCTGATTGGCCGAAGCTAAGGCGATGCCAAGTAATGCACGGTTGGTGTAACGGCTGCTGGTTTTGATATTTCTAAAGGCTTCACGAGCATCCCGGTAATATTCTTTTTGCAATAATGAATAGCCCAATACAAGATAGAGTCTGTTGGTTATTTCTTCATTGGAGTGACTGGAGACATGGGTGCCTGGCTTAAGAGCCTGATGGATTGCAGCCTGGGCATCGGTCCACCAACCTTGCCGTATGTAAGCCACTGCAATATTCAATCTTGCATACAAATAATATTCTGAAGTGTTGCTGATTCGTTCATAAAAAATAATGGCTTTGCGGTGATCTTTCAGATGTTGCAGTGAGACACCGGTCATTAATAGGGCGTGGTTGGCCTGTTTGTCAGATAGATCCGTGTAGGTGTCTGCAACATGTTGCAGGCACTCTTGCCATTTATTTTCGTGAAAATAGTAGGTTGCAAATAGAAACGAGGCATTGGATTTTAAAGATTTTTCGCCTTCTTTTTTTATGATCTCAAATAATGAAGTGGCGACACCCAGTTGGTTGTTGTCGAGTAACAGGGATAAAAAAAACAGGGTAGAGTTATCATTCAGATTGTCTTTAATCAGCTTTATATTCAGCAATATCAGGTTTATGGCGTTGATTGCGTCACCTTGATCCAGATATTGGCGTGTATGACTTTCGAGTTTCTCGATGGTGTCAATGTTGGGCAAGGATTTGGAGCGACTCAGTGCGATTTGATGGTGTAGATCACCGGCAAGTGCGTTAAGGCGGGTATTGAGCTGTTCGAATTTGGGCGGATTAATAGTGCCCGCCATGGTGGTGTGGAAGCCAGGCATAGCCAGCATAACCATTAAACAGGAAACGTAAGTCTTTTTATTCTTGAGCGAGGAATTCATTATTGAGAGAAGATTGATTGTCCATTTCACAGCATACTTGGCCAACAAATATTTTGATTATTAAAATTACGCCATGCATGTCACAGGCTCTTCAGGGTCGGTAATATACCATTCTGTATTACGATGCGTCTATCAAGTGATCGCTTGTGTTTGGATGGTTTTCGTGCAACTCCTGTTAAAACTGCAGGTTGTTGGGTTTGTATGTCGCACTATTATTCTGATCGTGGCTCATAAATGCTTATCGTAATTCACAAATCAGGTAATATGGCGCAGCCGCTCTGCGGGGGTGCTAGGCAATGGATCCTGTAATTTATCGTATCGTGATGGTTGTGATTGTAAATCATTGAAAAGACAGGGATAACTTACAATTTAATTTGTACACGCCT